>NZ_JBXKIW010000033.1:0-36359 GCF_056995035.1 Romboutsia sp.
TTATGAAGAAGCTATCGACATGTTAGAAAATTTAGATAAATAACATAACATAAACATAAAAATCTTAACATATAATTAACAAATTAACTATTTACCTATGGTGTATCTCCATAATTTAACATAAAAAGAAGTTAATAGGAGGGGTTTAAAAATGATAGTAAGACGTTGTGCAGGTGGAGTAGTATTTTATGCGAATAAAGTACTTATAGTGAAAAATGATAGAAATGAGTGGACGCTTCCGAAAGGCAAGATTAATGATGGTGAACTTCAACATGAAAGTGCAGTTCTTAGAGTAAAGGAAGAAGCAGGTGTAGAAGCTAGTGTAATTGAAGTAGCTGGCGATACTATGTATGAATTTTTCTCAAGAAGTAGACAACAGGAAGTATGCAATGCAGTTATGTGGTACATTATGGAGACAGAGCATAGTGAATACATGCTAAAAGATGAATTTAGTGAAGGTGGATTTTTTAAAGTTAGAGATGCTATAGAGATGCTAAAACATAGCAAAGAAAAATCTCTAGTAGAAATTTCTTATAAAAAATATAAAGAATTAAAGAAACAAGTTGCAGAAAGCAGTGCTACACTGTAAATACTGAATAAAATAGAAGATAAATTCAAGAAAGGGCTTAGCCCTTTCTTTTTTATAGAGTTGGAGGATGTCATGAGCACATATAAAACATTACATGAATTTGGGATGGATGAAGTTATAATAGAAAAATCTACTTTTATAGGCTATGCAAAGCCCGTAGAAACTGAAGAAGAAGCAGTAGCATTTGTGAATGAGATAAAGAAAAAACATAAGGATGCAACACATAATGTATGGGCATATACTATTGGGAAACATATGAATATACAAAGATACAGTGATGATGGAGAGCCACAAGGAACAGCAGGAATACCAACACTAGAGATTATAAAAAAAGAAGATTTAAGGAATGTAGTAGTAGTTGTTACTAGATATTTTGGAGGCATAAAATTAGGGGCAGGCGGATTAGTTAGAGCGTACACTAAAGGTGCGAAGGTAGGATTAGAAGCTGCGAAAATAATTGAAAAAGTAATGTATCAAGAAATTAGGGTAAAAATAGATTATACTCAACTTGGAAAAGTTCAAAATGAAATAATGAGTATGGGATACTTCATTAAGGATACTTTGTATGAAGATTATGTTGAAATAATAGTATACTCAAGAATCAATGAAGTAGAAGACATTATATCAAGGATGACGGATATAACAAGTGCAACTGCGAAGTTAAAGCTAGGAGAAGAATTTTACTTATCGGAAGAAGAAGGAAAAATTATATTATAATTCATGCACAGGTTAAAAACTTTATAAATATTATAAAAGTATAGCATTTATAAAGTTATGGGATGTGAGATTCATGAGAGAAAAGAATTGTAATCGTAGGAAGGCATTAAAAGAAGAGCTAATAGAGGATTGGGACAAGATGAATATAGCAACAAAGTCATTGGTTTTTGTAGGAATGATATTATTTATAACATCTATATTTATTACTATTTATAGTAAAGGAAATGAAGTAGCATTAAAATCTATAGAAGTTGTATTTAGGTCAAGTCTTGCATCTGTATTTGGATTTATATTAAGCTCAAATATGAAAACAAATAAAACAAATAAACAGAACAATATTATGAGGAATGAATGTGAAGAGGAAATAATTGAGCATAACTATAAAGAAGGAAATATGATACAGATATTTATTGCATTAACAATATGTGTAGTATCAATAATAACCATTCTAATTATATATGTTTTAGATATAACTCATAATATAGTTGCGATTACTCAGTTAAGAGATTTGATGTGTAGCGCTATAGGATTTTTACTCGGAGAATCAAGTATAAAAAAATAAGAAAATTTTATAATAAATATGGAAGTAAATTTTATATTAAATTTACTTCCATATTTTTATACAAATATTTATTGTTTATCACAAGTATTTGTTTTGTGAGAGCAGATTCCACTTTTTATTTCTAAAGAACCCACTATTAATAAAAAGACTCCAAAAACTTTTTTTAAAATCTCAGATGATATATAGTTAGCTACAAAAGATCCAAATATAGCACCTAATACACCAAATAGAGCGATAGGAATAACTAAGCTAAGTACTACATTTTTATTTCTAATATGTATAATTAGAGCAATTATAGTCATTGGAATAGAGGAAAGTAAGTTGACACTTTGAGCCATCTTAGGATCTATGCTGGCAAATAAAATAAGAGCAGGAATAAGAATTGTTCCACCACCCATACCCATTCCACCTATAATACCAGCAAAAAAGCCAATTACGCCAAATAACATTAAAACACCATCCTTAGTGCAGCTATAATCATGATAAGTCCAAATGAAATTCTAAGAAATCTACCAGTAACCTTACATAAAATTTTAGCGCCAATAAAACCACCAATAATACTTCCTATAGCCACTTTAACAGTTAAGTCTATATCATAAGTTCCTTTAGAAATATAGATAGCAGAACTTGCTCCTGTTAAAAAAATTATTATAGCTAAAGCTGTAGCATGAGACTTATGTTCCTCTACCTTAAGCACATTATTTAAGATAGGTACTAAAAGAGTTCCTCCACCAGAACCAAATATACCGTTAACAAAACCTGTGAAAACTCCAATTAGTGTATTTTTAATATTAAAACCAAAATACTTACTTTTCATATTTATCACCTTCTATATATATTTTAAACATAAATAGTAAATTATATTTATACAAATAGGAGGATGTTAATTTACTTAGCGGTAATTAGTAGTGCAATTTATGTGTATGTAACTATATTAATAAGGACATAAAATATAATACAAATAAGCTACAGGATAGAAGATTAAAAAATATATGATATAATAGGTTTATACAAAAAATGTAAATAGAAGAGAGGAGAACACTATGACTGAAATGAATGTAAAAATAGATAAAACAGTTCAGTGGTTGAGAGATAAAGTTAATGAAGCTAATTGTAAAGGTTTAGTAGTAGGAGTATCTGGAGGCATAGATTCGGCAGTAGCTGCTTATTTAATAAAGAAAGCGTTTCCTGAAAATTCTATGGGAATTATAATGAGCATAAAGAGTAATCCAAACGATAGAGAAGATGCCTTAAAGGTTATAAATGGGTGTAAAATAGAATATCTTGATTTAGACCTGACAGAGTCTCAAAATCTAATTTTAGATACAGTTACTAATGCACTTAAAGAAAAAAAATTATATAAAGAAGATAATTTAAGAATTTCAGATGCTAACCTTAGAGCTAGAGTAAGAATGAGTACTGTATATACGGTGGCAAATAATTTAGGATACTTAGTTATAGGGACTGATAATGCAGCTGAAGTACACACAGGATACTTCACAAAATATGGGGATGGTGGAGTTGATTTAGTACCTCTTGCAAATCTTACAAAAAGAGAAGTATACGAATGGGCAAAAGCTTTAGGAGTACATAATGATGTAATAAATAAATCACCTTCTGCAGGACTTTGGGAAGGACAAACTGATGAAAAAGAAATGGGAACTACTTACGATATGATCGATGCTGTTGTTGAAGGCAGATTACATGAAGTTCCTCAAAAAGATCAAGAAATAATAGCAAGACTTCATAGAATTAGTGAACATAAAAGAAACGTACCTCCTTATCCTCCTAAGTTCTAATTTACTAATTTAAGTATTTGTGCTAAAATTTACGAGTGGTGATAAAATCATTAAATATATACTGAACAAATGGGTATATATCATACATATTTACCCTCGAGTAATATATAAAAATTATACGTATTAAGGAGTGGAATTATGGGTCGTATAGGAAACATAATCAATAAAAAAGGGAAACAAGATGCTAAAAGAGCTAAAATATTCACTAAGCATGCTAGAGCAATAACAGTTGCAGCTAAAGAGGGTGGAGGAAACCCAGAGTACAATGCAACACTAAAAACAGCTATAGATAAAGCTAAAGCTGATAACATGCCTAATGACAATATAGACAGAGCGGTAGCTAAAGGAGCTGGAGCTGGAGCTAACGAAAACTATGAAACTATAGTTTACGAAGGATACGGACCAGGTGGAGTTGCTGTTATAGTTGAAACTTTAACTGACAACAAAAACAGAACAGCTGGAAATGTAAGATACTACTTCGATAAGAATGGTGGTAACTTAGGAACTAGTGGATGTGTATCATTCATGTTCGATAATAAAGGACAAGTATTAATAGCAGCTGATGAGAATATATCTGAAGAAGAGTTAATGGAAGTTGCTCTAGAAGCTGGAGCAGAAGACTTCATGACTGAAGAAGATGGATATGAAGTAGTAACAGCACCAGAAGATTTTGCGGCTGTTAGAGACGAGTTACAAGCTAAAGGATATGAATTTATATCTGCAGATGTTAAATTAATACCTCAAACTACTACTGAATTAACTGATGAAGAACAATTAAAGTTCATGAATAGATTAGTAGACATGCTTGAAGATGACGATGATGTTCAAAATATATTCCATAACTGGGAAATAACTGAATAATTAATATAAAAAAGGCGTATTTCAAGATGTGAATTGCTATATGTAAAAAGTATCATAGTGATTCTAGTAGCTTAAAAATGAAAAATCCAATAGCAGGAACTATAAGTGAAATTGGAAGAAGTGCTTATAGTAAGTTTTGTTAAAAATAAAAACAATGAAGGTGCAAATAAAATTTATTTGCACCTTTTTAATATACTAATAGCTATTAAAATATGTATTTAGCTTGTTATATTATTTGCATTTAAAGCTAGAGCAATATGTCTCAGAATTAGCATTTGTTCTTGCAACTTCAGAAGTTACAGTTATGCTATTAAGAGAACAAATAGTTCCCGCATTATGAGCACAAGTTTTCACATTACATCCTACGAATGAACATGGTGAATCTGAATTAGTACTACTAGTTAAAGCGCCAGAGTTAGAACTCTCTAAAAATGATACACAATTAGTATGTTTACTAGTACGAGATTTCTTACCATTTACAGATATTTTATTTGCATAACATGTCCCACTATCGTTGTTTCCACAGTTCATTACATTACAATTTACACTAGACATAAAATTACCTCCTAATAAATAACATATTCCTTAAGGAGTATTTCCAAAATAGAAAAAATAAATCACTATTAATAGAAAAATTTACTACCAACATGAAAATTAAAAATAAAAAAAGATGAGGAAAATAATACATTTTTCTCATCTTTTTTTATCAATATGCTTGATATTTTTGAAACAAAAAATTAATTACAATGTGTAAATAAAAAATTGAAATTATCTTCGTTCATAAGTACTTTTGCAACTAATGTAGAAGAAGATGGATAGCTTCTAATTGGTGGCCATATTTCAAATAATTTATTTTCATAATCCTTAATAGTGTATTTTTCTCCATTACTTATTCTTGATTCAACCTCAAAGGTAAAATCTCTTATTATCAAAAAGTCTTCTAAAGTAAGTTCATAAAAGACAGAGGCTTTATGCTGAGGTTGCTTTACAAGAAGTATATTCTGTTTAAACTCTAAAAACTCAATTCTATCGTAAACTAATTTAACATATGAGCTCAAAATGTCACCTCCAAAGTGAAAATTTAAAATGATATCATATAATATGTATAAAAATCAATTAATGGGATAAAAATTCAAATATAAATAATTACTAAAAATTACCTCAAATGTATAAAAAAAAATGCTATGGAGAAAATACTATGTAGAAGGAGGGATTTTCATGTTTGAAAAAAAAGAACCATTTAATTGGAAACCAGCAGTACTAACTTTAACAGGAGTTGTTGTATTGAGCGGTGGAATTTATTTAGGTATAAAGACTAGAAATATAGACAATAAACAAGTTAATGTAGAGCAGAAAGTTGAAAAACCGGTTGAACAGATAAAAGAAGTATTTGAGCTTAGCAAAGATTGTGAAATCTGGGTAGAAAAGAAGAATGAAGACGGAAGTGAATCAGAAAAGTCATCTGTAATGATAGGAACAATAGATAGTGCTTTATTAAATAGAAGCGAAGGTGAAATTACCGCTTATTTGAAAGATAAATATCCAAATAGAGAAGTAGAGAGTATAGGGAAATATGAAATAATATTATCTGAAGTAGTATCAACTAATGACCCTTCAAAAAGTGATAAATACTCTTTAGAAGCAGATGGAGAATACATAGGACTTTATAAATACGATAGTAGTGGTAATCGAAAATTAGTAGAAAAAACAGATATAAGAATAGACGCCATTCCAAAGACAGTTCAAGAAGAAATTCAAAAAGGTGTTGTAGTTAATTCACAAGATGAAGCATATTCAAAACTAGAGGATTTTGGAAGTTAAAATTATTAAAACAACCCCTGCATAGAGGTTGTTTTTTGTTGTATAGAAAAACTTATGATATAATGTATTAGAACATAAGTTTTATATGAACGGCTAAAATCTCATAGGAGGATACATACTTGATAATATTAGGAATAGACCCAGGAATAGCAATAGTAGGGTTTGGAATAATAGAATATAAGAATTCTAAATTCAGAGTAATAGATTATGGAGCAGTTACAACACCTGCGCATATGGATATGTTAAAAAGGTTAGAACTTGTGTATAAGGGAATTGACCTTATCATAAAAAAATACGACATAGATGAAGTAGGTATAGAAGAACTGTTCTTCAATAAAAATGTTAAAACAGCAATTACAGTAGCTCAAGCTAGAGGAGTTACAATGCTTGCATGTGCACATAATAATAAGCCAGTTTATGAATATACACCTCTTCAAGTTAAGCAAGGTGTAACAGGATACGGAAGAGCTGATAAAGCGCAGGTTCAGCAAATGGTTACCTCATTTTTAAATTTAAAGCAAGTTCCAAAACCAGATGACGTAGCAGATGCCTTAGCAGTAGCTATCTCTCATGCACATGCTAATAAATTAGAAAAGACACTAAAGAATATTAGGGGGTAAATTATGTATAGTTATATAAAAGGAACGATTGAAGAAATTCGCTTAGATAGTATAGTAATAGAAAATAATAATATAGGATATAAAATAAATGTATCATCAAACACTATAAAAGATTTACAAATGGGAAAGATGGCTAAAATATATACAAAGCTTATAGTTAGAGAAGATGACATGAGTCTTTGTGGATTTGGCACTAAAGAAGAAATGCAAATGTTTGAGTTACTTACATCTGTATCAAAAATAGGACCTAAGGTAGGACTTGGAATATTATCATTCTCATCTCCAGGACAATTAGGAGCTTATATTCTAAGTGAAGATATTGTTCAACTTTCAAAAGCACCTGGTGTAGGTAAAAAAACAGCAGAAAGAATAGTATTAGAATTAAAAGATAAAGTAGATAAAAGTAATATTGAGTTTGAACCAACTCTACTTAATCAAGCTCCAATAGGTATATCAAAGGATGAAGCAGTAGATGCCTTAATGGCTCTTGGATATTCACCTGCGGAAGCCAAAGAAGCCGTTGATAAATGTAAAAAAGATGGACTTAATACAGAAGATATAATAAAGAAGTCACTAACTTATATAATGAGTAAGTCATTAAGATAGAGTGAAAATCAAAAGTGTAAGGGGGAATTTTAATGTATGATTTTGACGATGAAAATGAAAATAGGATAATTACATCTACAATGCAAAATGAAGATGTTGACATAGAAAATAGTTTAAGACCTAAATCATTAGATGATTACCTAGGCCAAGAGAAAACCAAAGAACAACTTAAGATATTTATAGAAGCTGCAAAATCTAGAAATGAACCATTAGATCATGTTCTTTTATACGGACCACCGGGACTTGGTAAAACAACTTTAGCGAGTATAATAGCTAATGAAATGGGGGTTAATTTAAGAATAACATCAGGGCCTGCAATTGAAAGAGCTGGAGATTTAGCAGCTATACTTACTAATTTAAATGAAAATGATGTTCTGTTCATAGATGAAATACATCGTATAAATAGAAGTGTTGAGGAAGTTTTATATCCTGCTATGGAAGATTTTTGCTTAGATATAATAATAGGTAAAGGACCATCAGCGAGAAGTATAAGATTAGACTTACCTAAGTTTACATTAATAGGAGCAACGACTAGAGCAGGGATGCTTACAAATCCATTAAGAGATAGATTTGGAGTTATTTGTAAATTAGATTATTATACAGTAGAAGAATTAACCAAAATAGTAATTAGATCAGCAGAAATTTTAGGTGCAGAAATTGAAGCAGGTGGAGCTAAGGAAATTGCAAGACGTTCAAGAGGAACACCAAGAATAGCCAATAGATTATTAAAAAGAGTTAGAGATTATGCGCAAGTAAGAGCCGATGGAGATATAACTGATGAAGTTGCAGATAAAGCTTTAGAACTTTTAGGCGTAGATAGCTTAGGGTTAGATTATGTAGATGAGAAATTATTAATGACTATAATAGAAAAATTCAGAGGTGGACCTGTAGGATTAGATACCTTAGCAGCATCTATTGGTGAAGATAGAAATACTATTGAAGATGTTTACGAACCATATCTATTACAATTAGGTTTCTTAAACAGAGGCCCAAGAGGTAGAATAGCAATGCCACTAGCATATGAACATTTAAAAATACCGTATACCGATAAGTAGAAACTTACCTACATTAAAATAAAAAATAAATAAAATGATAGTTAAATTATACATTAAAAATACGATTGTATATAAAGAATAAGTATATTTATATGGAAAAGTAGAGTATTTTTTGTTATTATGATAATTATATAAATTGTTGGAAAGGAAGTTGAAATTGAAGACAAGTGACTTTTACTTTGACCTACCAGAAGAATTAATTGCTCAAGTTCCTATAGAAGACAGATCTAGTTCAAAATTAATGGTTCTAGATAAAGAAACTGGAATTATAGAGCATAAAATCTTTAAAGATGTAATAAATTATTTAAATCCAGGGGACTGTTTAGTTCTTAATAATACTAGAGTTATACCTGCTAGATTAATAGGAGAAAAGCAAGATACTGGAGGAAAGATAGAATTTCTTTTATTAAAAAGAACAGAAGAAGATACTTGGCAAGCATTAGCTAAGCCAGGAAAAAAAGCTAAAATTGGGGCTAAATTCTCTTTCGGTGATGGAAAGTTAATAGGCGAAGTAGTAGGCTTAGCAGAAGAAGGATCGAGAATAATAAAATTCCACTATGAAGGAATATTTGAAGAAGTTCTAGATGAACTAGGAAACATGCCGCTACCTCCATATATCACAGAAAGATTAGAAGAAAGAGAAAGATATCAAACTGTTTATTCTAAGCATAGGGGCTCAGCAGCAGCACCTACGGCAGGACTTCATTTTACAGAAGAATTACTTAAACAAATAAGAGATAAAGGTGTAGATATTGCCTTTGTCACTTTACACGTTGGACTTGGAACTTTTAGGCCTGTTAAAGTGGATGATGTATTAAATCATGAAATGCATTCAGAGTATTACATGGTTGATAAAGAAGCGGCTGAGAAAATAAATAGAGCCAAATCTAATGGGAATAGTGTAATATGCGTTGGAACTACAAGCTGTAGAACTGTAGAATCTGCAAGTAGCGAAGATGGAACTATAAAGGAATCTAGTGGATGGACGAAAATATTCATTTATCCAGGATATGAGTTTAAGATAGTGAACAGACTTATAACTAATTTTCATTTACCAGAATCTACATTAATAATGTTAGTAAGTGCACTTGCAAGTAAAGAAAGTGTACTAAATGCGTATGATACCGCAGTTAAAGAGAAGTATAGATTCTTTAGTTTTGGAGACGCAATGATTATAAAGTAGGGGGGAATAATGAAAAACTTAGATAAAAACAATTTAACGTTAAGGATAGCTCATATTTTTGAATCAATTCTAGGAATGGTAGTTTTAATTGCCGTATTTTTAGGTACAATAGATGTTTTAAGAATGATATGGAAGGCATATATAATTGAATTCCAGACCCCTGTTGAATATAGTCAGCTTAATGATATTTTAGGTCAAATACTACTATTAGTAATAGGAGTAGAGCTTGTAGTAATGCTATCGCTTCATATACCAGGGGCTATAGTAGAAGTTTTATTATATGCTATAGCGAGAAAGATGTTATTGCTTCCTAAAAGTCAAGGAATGGCAGATGTATTAATAGGAGTAATAGCAATAGCAGGTATATTTGCAATTAGAAAATACCTATTAACAAACGATAATAGTAATATGAATGTAACCAGCATTCATTACGATGAGAGTCAAGCAATAGAAGAAAATAAAGGCAGTTAATAATATAAATAAAAATGATAACAACAAACTTAAAATAGTAGATATAAGGAGACAAAAAATGAGTGCAATAAGATACGAACTTATAAAAACATGCAAACAAAGTGGAGCTAGACTAGGAAGATTACACACTCCACACGGAGTTATAGAAACACCTATATTTATGCCTGTTGGAACACAAGCAACAGTAAAATCAATGACTCCAGAAGAATTAAAAGAAATAGGATCTCAAATAATATTAAGTAATACTTATCATTTATACATGAGGCCAGGACATGATTTAGTTAAAGAAGCTGGTGGGCTTCATAAATTTATGAACTGGGATAAGCCTATACTTACAGATAGTGGTGGATTCCAAGTATTCAGTCTTGGGCCACTTAGAAAGATAACTGAAGAAGGAGTTAACTTTAGATCTCATATAGATGGTTCTAAGCACTTTATAAGTCCTGAAAAGGCTGTGGAAATACAAAATGCTCTAGGTTCTGATATAATGATGGCATTTGATGAATGTGCACCATATCCAGCAGATAGAGATTATGTTAAGAACTCTTTAGAAAGAACTACAAGATGGTTAAAGAGATGTAAAGAAGCTCATAAAAATACAGAAAAGCAAGCTCTATTTGGTATAATCCAAGGTGGAATGTACAAAGATTTAAGAGAGCAATCAGCCAAAGAAATATTAGAATTAGATTTACCAGGGTATGCAGTAGGTGGACTTAGTGTTGGAGAACCTAAGGAATTAATGTATGAAGTATTAGATTATACAGTACCTTTGATGCCAGAAGATAAGCCAAGATACTTAATGGGAGTTGGAAGTCCTGATGACTTACTAGAAGGTGTTATAAGAGGAATAGATATGTTTGATTGCGTATTACCTACTCGTATAGCAAGAAACGGTACAGCTATGACAAGTGTTGGTAAGGTAGTAGTTAGAAATGCATCATACGCTAGAGACTTTACGCCACTAGACCCTAACTGTGATTGCTACTGTTGTAAAAATTACTCAAGAGCATATATAAGACATTTAGTTAAAGCAAATGAAATATTAGCTTCAAGATTAATAACTACTCATAACTTACACTTCCTATTAAACTTAATGAAGCAAGTAAGACAAGCTATAATGGAAGATAGATTATTAGACTTTAAAGCTGAATTCTTCAAAAACTATGGATATGAATTATAGAATCTTTACTATGAATTATAATCATTTTAATATATAATAATTATAGTAATGATGAATATATAAACTATAATTTTCAAAGGAGTGAAAATCATGGGAAACATACAACAAATGATAATGGGGATAGCAATGTGGGCAGCAGTGTTCGCAGTATTCTACTTCCTATTAATAAGACCTCAAAAGAAAAAAGAAAAGCAATTAAAAGAAATGAGAGAAAATTTAGCAGTTGGAGATAAAGTAACTACTGTAGGTGGAATAATAGCTAATGTTGCAAAGATTGAAGAAAACTTTGTAGTATTAGAATTAGGTCCAAACAGAAATAAAGTACCATTTGAAAAGTGGGCTATAGGTACTGTTGAAACAAAAAAAGAATCAGTTGAATAATTTGTAATTTAGATGCCTCCCTTCGAATATATATATTAATGAGGGGAGGTGTTTTTATGGAAAAATCGAATCATATCTTTAAAGGGTTAGGATATGCATACATATTAACATTAGCAACGTTACTTATATACAATTTAATACTTACATTTACCAGTGTATCAGGAAGTAGTATTGCGATGGCATCATCATTTATAACTACTATATCATCAGCATTTGGTGGATTTTATGCGTCAAAACATATAAAAGAAAAAGGACTTATATATGGTCTTTTAGTAGGATTAATGTACATAGTGTGTCTTATAGTAATAGTATTCTTAGCCAAAGACCAATTTGCATTTGACATTGATATGCTATACAAAATATTGTTAGTATCTTTATCTGGTGGTATTGGAGGAGTTTTAGGTGTAAACTTCAAATAGAAGTTTTATATATAGGAATTTTATGATATAATCAATAGGGAAAATTTAACTTAGGAGGTAGTCAAAATGGAAAAAAAGCATATAAAGACTTTATCTAAAGCTACTTTAAAAGACAGCGCTGCTAAAGGTGGATGTGGAGAATGTCAAACATCTTGTCAATCAGCTTGTAAAACTTCTTGCACAGTTGCAAACCAAGAGTGTGAAAGATAATCAATTTATAATAAACATTGCAAAATAAGACGTCATAAATTATGGCGTCTTATTTTTATATACTAAGAAATTATAAATTATTCATAGATAACTAAAACCATATTATTAAATTCTCATCAAATTTTAATCTTATATTAATATAAATCTAACATAGGGATGATATCATATAATAAGAATAATATCTATATTACCAATAATTTGAATAATAGGTTTAGACGATTAGAATAATAATCAGGAATATGAAGAATAATATAGATGAATTGAAGGTGGGAATATATGTAACTATATTCTCATTTTGTATATTATGAAAACAATACTTATTGTAATTCCTGTAGCTAGAACATTTATATCTATATTAGCGGGCATAAGCAAAATGAATATATCTATATTTATAGTATATTCATCTATAGGAATAAGTTTATGGAATATTATGTTTATATATTAGTAGTATTTACGGGTATTTACTATATAAAATATTTACTATATAATAAAAAAGCACAAAAGAAGCTAGATTAATGAAGTATAGGAGAAGAAAATCATGTCAAAAGTAGCAAAAGCAGCAGTCGGTCTTATGGCAGCAACTTTAATTGCAAAGTTTCTAGGTTTTGGTAGAGAATTAGCTCTAGCATCAGCGTATGGAGCATCTGGAACTAGTGATGCATTTTTAGTAGCTATGAATATACCGGCAGTAATATTCACAGCTGTAGGTACGTCACTTGGGACGGCATTTATACCACTTTATTGTGATGTGAATTCCAAACAAGGAGAAAAGGGAGCAATTAAATTTACTAATAATGTTTTTAATATAATAGCGCTTATATGTTTAGGAATTTCAATAATAGGAGCAATGTTTACTCCTCAAATAGTAAAATTATTTGCTATAGGATTTGAAGGTGAAACACTAAAACAAGCTATATATTTTACAAGAATAATGATACTGGGAATGGTATTTTTAGGTATGAATTATATTGTTATGGCTTTTTTACAAGTAAAAGAAAACTTTATAATACCTGGACTTATGTCAGTGCCAAATAACATAATTGTAATAATAACAATACTTATAAGTGCAAAAGTAAATCCATATTTATTGCCATGGGGAGCGGTTATTGCAATAGCATCTCAAGTTTTATTCCAACTTCCTTTTGCAATAAAAAAAGGTTTTAGGTATAGACCGAATGTAGATCTTAAAGATGAACATCTTAAAAAAATGTTGTGGCTTATAGGTCCTGTTCTTATAGGAGTTGCGGTTAATCAAGTAAGTGTTGTAGTGGATAGATCAATAGCATCTACATTGGTTGAAGGTAGTATATCAGCACTAAACTATGCGAATAGACTTAATCAATTTGTTATGGGGATGTTTATAGTATCGATATCATCTGTTATATATCCGATGTTATCAAAATTATCAACAGAAAATAATAAAGAGAAATTTAATAAATCAATAGTAACAGCATGTAATACTATTATATTACTAGTTATACCTATAACAATAGGAGCTATAATACTTGCAGAGCCAATAGTTAAATTATTATTCCAAAGAGGAGAATTTGATGCTAGAGCTACACATATGACAGGTATAGCACTTCAATTTTTCTCAATAGGTCTGATAGGATTTGGCCTTAGAGATATATTAGGTAAAGTATTTTACTCATTACAAGATACTAAAACTCCAATGATAAATGGAGTTTTAGCTATGATTTTAAATATTATACTGAATCTTTGCTTTGTCAACTTTACTGATATGCAACTTGCAGGACCTGCATTTGCTACAAGTATATCTGCTATAGTGACTATAATTTTATTATTTACAAGCTTAAGAAAAAAGATAGGACCATTTGGTGGGAAGTCTATAGGATTGGCTATGACAAAGTCTATAATATCATCACTTTTAATGGCAGGTGTAACTTTGTTTGCTTATAATAAAATAGGAAATATATTGGGAGCTGGATCTATAAAAGAAGCTCTTACTTTAGCAATATCAGTAGGTATAGGAGTAATAGTATATGGTACAAGTATAATAATTCTTAAAGTAGATGAAGTTGATTTAATTTTAGATCAAGTAAAAAACAAAATAAAAAAGAAATAGATATGTAATAAAATAACATCTACTGTACAGTAGATGTTATTTTGAAATTATGAATATAAATTTTTACTAGGAGCAGGAAGATGATACCTAAAAGAGTAAAACAATTTTATATTAATGTATCTGATATTATGAGCAAAGAAGATTATAATTATGTTGAAGATGTATTAAATAATAATGAATTACAATTATTTATTAAGTTATCTAAATCAGAACAAAAACATAGCGTTAGAATAGCAAAAGAAATTAAATTTATTATAGATAATAGATTAACTAACAACCAAGAAATTATGAAAAATAAAGATATATTAATAAAAACAGCCTTATTACATGATATAGGTAAGATTAAAAAAAGAATAAACGTAATTGATAAATCCATAATTGTAATTTTAAATAAACTAACGAAAGGTAAATTAAAAAAAATCAAAAAATCTAAAAAGATTCAATGCTATTATAATCATAGTGAATATAGTTATGAAATTCTTAAAAAAATAGTTGATAATGAATTACTATTACAGATAGTAAAAAATCATCATAATAATAGTGACAATGAGATAATTAAATTTTTTAAAGAAATAGACGATGAAAATTAAAATATATAAATCTCTTGATGATTTTAAACAAGAGTTTTATGTATTTTTTTTTAGATTTAAATATTGTAACTGTAGGATAAGTCAGGAAATATGATTTTTTTATTGATATTGCCTATATTTTAGATAAGTTATATAATGAAGGGTAGAGTTTAAATACAATATGAAAAAATGTTGATATAGATGAAAAAAATTAATATTTAGGAGGACAGAAAATTATGAGCATGATACATAAATTTTCAATGAATGGATATAATATAGCATTAGATGTAAATGGAGGTTCTGTGCACGTTGTAGATGAAGTTGCATATACATTATTAGATTTATATAAAGAAAATACTAAAGACGAAATAATAAATATATTAAAGGAAAAATATAGTAAAGAAAAGATAGAAGAAGCATATGAAGAAATAGAGACTTTAGAAAAAGAAGGTCTTTTATATACAGAAGACACTTATCAATTTCATCCAAGCTTTGTAAACAGAAAAAAGGTAGTTAAAGCTTTATGTTTACATGTAGCTCATGACTGTAACTTAAAATGTAAGTATTGTTTCGCTGCACAAGGAGATTTTGGTGGAGCTAAAGAACTGATGAGTTTTGAAGTTGGTAAAAAAGCTATAGATTACTTAATAGCTAATTCAGAAAATAGAAGAAATTTAGAGATAGACTTCTTTGGTGGAGAGCCATTAATGAACTTTGACGTAGTTAAACAATTAGTAGAATACGGAAGAAGTGTAGAAAAAGAAAATAATAAAGTTATAAGATTTACCATAACTACAAATGGAATATTATTAGATGACGAAAAAATAGATTACATAAATGAACATATGCATAATGCAGTTTTAAGTTTAGATGGTAGAAAAGATATAAATGATAATATGAGACCGACTTTAAATGATAAAGGAAGTTACGATATAATATTACCTAAGTTCAAAAAACTTATAGAGAAAAGACCAAAAGACAAGTACTACTACATAAGAGGAACATTTACAAGAGATAATTTAGACTTTGCTAAGGATGTTATGCATTTTGCTAATGAAGGATTTAAACTTACTTCTGTGGAACCAGTGGTAGGAGATGAATCTAATCCATATGCACTTAGAGAAGAAGACATGCCAAAAGTATTTGAAGAATACGAAAAATTAGCAGTTCAATATGCTGATATGAAGTTAAAAGGCGATGAATTTAAATTCTTCCACTTTATGATAGATTTAAACCAAGGTCCATGTGTAATTAAAAGAATAACAGGATGTGGGGCAGGAAATGAATATCTTTCAATAACTCCAGAAGGAGATATATACCCATGTCACCAATTCGTTGGGAATGAAGAATATAAAATGGCAAACATATTAGATGAAGAAATAGTATTCCCTAAAGAATTAACAGATTCATTTAGAGATGCTCACGTTTATAGCAAAGAGGATTGTAAAAAATGTTGGAACAGATTCTATTGTTCAGGCGGATGTCATGCAAATGCAACTAACTTTAATAACGATGTAATGAAACCATATGAACTTGGTTGCGAAATGCAAAAGAAAAGAACGGAATGTTCAATAATGATACAAGCGAAATTAATGTTAGAAGGAGAATAAAAATGATAAAAGAGTACCAAGGTATACAACCTAAAATTGACGAAACTGTCTTTGTAGCAGAGAGTGCAGATATAATAGGAAAAGTAACGATAGCAAAGAATGCTAATATATGGTACAACGCAGTCATAAGAGCAGATGTAAATACTGTAACTATAGGAGAAAACACAAACATTCAAGATGGATGTGTAGTTCATATAGCAAGTAACTTCTCAACTACAATTGGAAAAAATGTAACAGTAGGGCATAAAGCTCTCATACATGGATGTAAAATTGGAGATAATACATTGATAGGAATGGGAGCTATAGTATTAGATGGAGCTGAAGTTGGAGAATATACATTACTTGGAGCAGGTAGTTTAGTACCACCAGGTAAGAAAATTCCATCAGGAGTTTTAGCTATGGGTTCACCTGCAAAAGTAATAAGAGAATTAAGTGAAGAAGAAAAACAAAATCTTGTAGAATCAGCGTTAAAATACGTAAAAATTGCAAATAATTATAAATAATAAAACTAAAAGGGCAATCTTTAAAATTGCCCTTTTTTATATATATATTATATGTATTTGAGTAGCTAGTGTTAGTGAATAGGACAATATGTTCATTACCATGATTAGTAAAGTGAATTTTACAAAAAGTGGAGTTGATAACGGTGAGAATAAGTTATAAGAACTTAAAAAGATATAAAGAGATAGTACGAATATTAATAAAATATGGATTTTCATTTGTAGTAGAAAAGCTAAACATAGAAGGTGTAGCCTATAAAATACCAATAACCAATCCTTCTGAAGCAATAAAGAACATGTCTACAGGAGAAAAGATAAGAAGGGCCATTGAAGAATTAGGTCCAACATATGTAAAGCTAGGTCAGATATTAAGTACGAGAAAAGATTTATTAGACCAAGATATAATAGATGAAATATCGAATCTTAGAGATAATGTAGAAGAGTTTGATACAAATATAGCTAGAGAAATTTTCAAAAAAGAAATAGGTTTAGATGTAGATAAAGTATTTAAAGACTTTAATAATAAACCAATAGCAGCAGCATCTATAGGACAAGTTTATGAAGCAAAATTACAAAGTGGAGAAGAGGTAATTGTAAAGATACAAAGACCGAATATCGAAGAAACTATAAAATCGGATATAGAAATACTTAGAAGTATGGCCATAGGATTAAAAGATTTAAATAAAGATATTGATGTAGACTTAATTCAAATAGTAGACGAATTTCACACTCAGTTAATGAGAGAGTTAGACTATAATTTTGAAGCCATAAATGCTATGAAATTTAAAAAAATATTCAAAGGTAGCGAAGAAGTTTATATACCAGAGGTGTATGGTGACTATACAACAAAACGAATATTAGTAATGGAAAAAATAATAGGTGTTAAACTAAGTGATGTTAAAAGGATTAGAGAGTTAGGATGGGATACCAAGATAATTAGTGAAATTGGTGCAAGGTCACTATTTAAACAAATTTTTGAACATGGATTTTTCCATGCAGACCCTCATCCAGGAAATATATTCGTTTTAGGTAAGAACACCATATCTTATATCGATTTTGGGATGATTGGAATAGTTGATAAAAAAACATTGAACTTGCTAAATGAAGTGTCGATAGCCTTGATAGAAAAGAATGTTGATAGGATAATTTATATATTAATAGAAATGGATGCAGTAAATACAGAAATAGATATAAGTGGACTTAGACAAGACTTATTATATTTAATTCACTACTACTATGATGTTCCTATAGAAAATATTAATATAGGAGATATACTAAATGAAATATTCAAGTTCTTTAGAAAATATAAAGTATCTATCCCTTCACAATTATCAACATTAGCAAAAACAATTATAACACTAGAAGGAACTGGTAGAGAGTTAAACCCTAAATTTTCAGTAGCATCTATGGGAAAAGAATTCATAAAATACTATTATACGAACAAGTTTAATCCGAAGAGAATATTTATGAATTCAAAGCATACTGCACAAGAAATGCTTTTAGATATAAAAACTATACCTAAGCAACTTAGAGTAATCCTTAAAAATATAGAAAAAAATAATGTGAAGATACAAATAGAAGATGTAAAATTTACATCTTTAGAAGAAAGAATAACTGACTTAACAACTCAATTATCGTTAAGTTTAGTACTGGCATCAATAGTAGTAGGATCGTCATTAATAATTGCATCACCAAATATAAATAATAATGTATGGATAAGATTAACCGCTTTTTCAGGTTTTTTTATATCATTTATAATAGGATTATTATTAGTAATAAGAATTCTAAGATCTCAGTATAAAAAGAAATAGGGGGCAGGAAACTTGATATTTAACAAAAAATGGACATTGAAATATATGGGAAGTGTATGCGAAGACGAATTGAGTAGAAAACTTAAAATTTCCCCGGAAATAAGTCAAATATTGAAAAATAGACAAATAAAAAATGAAAGAGATGCAGAAATATTTATGAATCCGTCATTAGAATACCTTAGAGACCCATTTTTGATGAAAGACATGGAAAAAACTGTAGATAGAATAAAAAAAGCTATAGAAAATCATGAAAATATATGGATTTATGGGGATTACGACGTAGATGGAGTATCATCAACATCAGTATTATGTATCTATTTTGAATCTATAAATTATCCCGTAAATTATTATATTCCAAATAGATTACAAGAAGGATACGGAATAAATGAAGAAGCTATAAAGCACATACATTCACAAGGGTGCGATTTAATGATAACCGTAGACTGCGGAATAACATCTGTTAAAGAAGTAGACCTTGCTAATAAATTAGGATTTGATGTTATAATAACAGACCATCATGAATGTCAAAGTGAAATACCGAAGGCTTATGCAATTATAAATCAAAAGCAAGATAACTGCCATTATCCATTTGATATGTTATGTGGATGTGGAGTAGCTTTTAAACTTGTACAAGCACTTACACCAGAAGAAGAGTTCAAAACTAGTTTATATAACTACCTAGAAATAGTAACATTAGCTACTATTTGCGATATAGTACCATTAGTAGATGAAAATAGAATAATAGTAAAAAATGGTTTAAAACTAATGACTCAAGGTAATAATATAGGATTAAAAGAATTAATTAAAGTTTGTGGTGTAGAAAGTGACAAAATAGGCTCATCACACATAGGATTTGCTATAGGACCTAGAATAAATGCATCAGGAAGACTGGGATACTCAAAACTAGGTGTTGAATTATTTACCACTAAATCACAAGAAAAAGCAAAAGAAATAGCTAATATATTAGAAGAAAAAAATAATGAAAGACAACTTATAGAAGCAAAAATGTATCAAGAAGCAGAAATTATTATAGAAGCTAATGAAAAATACAAAAACGATAAAGTATTAGTAATAGCAAAAGAAGGTTGGCAACACGGAATTATAGGTATAGTAGCCTCTAAACTTACAGAAAAATACTATAAACCAACTATATTATTAACAATAGAAGATGGTGAAGCAACTGGTTCAGCAAGGTCTATAAGAGGATTTAGTATATTTGAAGCCTTAGTTAGATGTAGGGATTTATTAAATAAGTTTGGCGGACATGAACAAGCAGCGGGACTATCACTAGATGCTGATAAAATAGAAAAATTATCAGAGGAAGTAAATAAGTTTGCGCAGTATGAGTTAAACGAAGAAGACTTAATAGAAAATATTAAAGTAGAATTTGAATTGAATGAAGATGTTATAAATTTAGACTTAGTAGAAGAGCTTCATAAATTAGAACCATTTGGTCTAAATAATCCTAATCCTAGATTTATAGTAAGAGATGCAACATTAAAAAACATAATGATAATGGGAAAAAATAAGCAGCATCTTAAGTTTACTATAGAAAAAGAAAAAACTTATGAGTGTATAGGGTTTAATATGGCGTACTTAAAATCAGGCTATAATCCTGGTGATAAAGTGGATGTATTATTTCAAGTAGACGAAAATAATTTTATGGGTAGAAGAAATATTCAATTTTTACTTAAAGATATGAGATTATCTCATCCTAAAAATACAAGTTTAAATCAAGAAGCAACAGAGTTATTTTCAAAGATTATTCCAGAGGTTAATAACTTGTATAAAATGAAGGATATAGATAAAGAATTAATATGTAAAAAGCTAAAAGGGAAAGATATAGAAGAAGCTGTAAAAGGAAGTAAGGATATAAATATATTTGATTATATCAATAAAGATACATTAGTTATTACTAATACAATTAATGGATTTTACAAAGCATTATCTGATATATCTCTTGTAGATGAAGAAATTTGTAATGGATTTGATATAAATTATAATGTTATTAATACTAATAATGACAAACTTCAACTTATATTTTCTCCAAATATTGATAAAATAGACGTAAAAAGATATAATAATATTATTCTTTATGATTATTTGTATAATAAGGGCGATTATTCTCATTTATGCAAAAATACGAATAATGCAACTTCAATTATCAAATATTATAGCAAAACGGATTTATTATATTTAAATAATATTGCAAATAACCTAATTCCAGAGAGAGAGGAATTTATAGATATCTATAAAATAGCTTTTGTTCAAAAAAGCATCGAAGTAAACTTAACCGATATAAAAAAGATATTTAATACAATACCTCTAAAGTTATTTACAATATTAAAAGTATTTAAAGAATTGTCATTACTAGATTTTGATTTTAAATATGATGATGTATTAAAGACAAAATCTATATGTATAAATTTACTACCAAAGCCAGATAAAAAACTAGACTTAGGTGAAAGTACGATACTTAATAATCTAAAAGAATTAAATAAAGAATACAAAGAAAGCTATTAGAAGGAGTCTAAAATATGGATTTAAGAAAAGTAATCAGAGAAGTAGAAAATTTCCCAAAACAAGGCATAAACTTTAAAGATATAACAACATTAATGCAAGATGGCGAAGCTTTTAAATTCACAATAGATGAATTTATAAAAGAATTAAAAGATAAAAATGTAGATGTAATAGTAGGACCAGAAGCAAGAGGATTTTTAATGGGTACACCAGTTGCTTATGGAATGGGAATCGGATTTGTTCCTGTTAGAAAGCCTGGAAAATTACCTCATGAAACAGAAAGTTATGACTATGGCCTAGAGTATGGAACTGATACTTTACAAATACACAAGGATGCAATAAAGCCAGGTCAAAGAGTAGCAATAGTAGATGATTTATTAGCTACAGGAGGAACTATGGAAGCAGCAGCGCACCTTATAGAAAAATTAGGTGGAGAAGTGGTTTCTATGCAATTTTTAATAGAATTAAACGACTTAAATGGAAGAGAAAAATTATCTAAATACGATGTAAATTCTCTACTACAATATTAATAATTTTACAATAGTTGGTACGCTACCAACTATTTTAATATATAAGGATTTTATTATTTATCTGCTTTTTAGATAAATAATAAAATTCAACTTCTAAAAGGAGCAACGGACCTGATTTTTAAGGTCGTTGGCGACATGAGTGAAGCGAATTTTACTATATATATAGATTTATAGAATTTATAAGGTTTATAAAACAACGCAGCTGATTCTAAACAACAAATAATTTTGTTAATGATTTAAGCGTAGCGAATTTAATATTTAAAATAGGTGGTATTATGCATGATAAGGAAATACAAGAACTAATAGAAAAAATACAAAGCTATGCACCAAATGCAGATGTTAGTTTAGTAGAAAAAGCTTATTACTTTGGGAAAAATGCACATGATGGGCAATTTAGAAAATCTGGGGAACCTTACTTTATACATCCAGTAGCAGTAGCAAGTATACTTAGTGAAATGGAATTAGATATAGAAACTATTGCTGCAGGACTTTTACACGATGTTGTTGAAGATACTGATTATACATATGAAGACATAAGAAAAGAATTCACAACAGAAATAGCTGATTTAGTAGACGGGGTAACAAAACTTGGACAAATTAAGTATCAATCAAAAGAAGAAACACAATCTGAAAATTTAAGAAAAATGTTTTTAGCAATGGCTAAGGATATAAGAGTAGTACTTATAAAGTTAGCAGACAGACTACATAATATGAGAACTTTAAAATTTATGCCACCAGAAAAAGCAAAAGCTAAGGCAAAAGAAACTCTTGAAATATATGGTGGAATAGCTAATAGACTAGGGATTTCCATGATAAAGTGGGAATTAGAAGATCTAGCACTAAGATACATAGACACAGAAGGGTACTATGACTTAGTGGAGAAAGTAGCTAAAAAAAGAAGTCAAAGAGAAGCATATATTGAAAATGTACTTAATATTCTTCATGAAAAATTTGAAGATGTTAGTATAGAGTGTAATGTATACGGAAGGCCTAAACATTTCTATAGTATTTATAGTAAAATGAAAAGTAAGGACAAGGGTTTTGAAGAAATATATGATTTAACAGCAGTAAGAATAATCGTAGACACAGTTAAAGATTGTTATGCTGTTTTAGGAATGGTACATACTTTATGGAAGCCCATGCCAGGCAGATTCAAAGACTATATAGCTATGCCAAAGCCTAATATGTATCAAAGTCTTCATACTACTGTCATAGGCCCAGATGGAGAACCTGTAGAAATACAGATAAGAACTAAAGAAATGCACAATATAGCAGAGTATGGTATTGCAGCTCACTGGAAATATAAAGAAGGTAATACTGAAGAAGGACAACCTAATGTTGAAGAAAAACTTCAATGGTTAAAACAAATGATGGAGTGGGAAAAAGACCTAAAAGACCCACAAGAATTTTTAGATGCACTTAAAGATGATGTTTTTAATAGTCAAGTGTATGTATTTACACCAAAAGGAGATGTAGTTGAACTTCCAGCAGGAGCTACTCCTATAGATTTTGCATATAGAGTTCATACAAGTGTAGGAAACAAGTGTGTTGGTGCTAAAATCGATGGAAGAATAGTGACAATTGACTACAAACTCCAAAACGGAAATATAGTAGAGGTATTAACTTCATCAAACTCTAATGGACCAAGCAGAGACTGGTTAAGCATTGTTAAAACACCAAATGCTAAAAGTAGAATTAGACAATGGTTTAAGAAAGAAAGAAGAGAAGAAAATATAGAACGTGGTAACCTAATATTAGAAAAAGAATTTAAAAAATATAGTTTACCATCAAAAGACCCTGCTATAGACAGATATATGCTGCAATTGGCTAAAAAATTTAACCAACCAAGTGTAGAAGATTTAGTTGCTACTATTGGGTATGGTGGAATTATGGCATCACAAGTTGTTCCTAAGATAAGAGATTTATATGAAAAAGAAGTAAAGAAAATTCAAAAGGAACAAACAGCAAATCAAATAGATGACTTTAAAAAGCATAAATTAACGGATGAAGAATATAAGAAAAAAAGGAAAGTAAGCACATCTCAAGGAATTGTAGTAAAAGGATTAGACAACATATTAATTAGATTTGCAAAATGTTGTAATCCACTTCCAGGTGATAACATAGTAGGATATGTAACAAAAGGAAGAGGAGTTGCTGTTCATAGAGCAGATTGCCCTAATGCTAACATAAAAGGAGATTTCTTTGAAAATAGATTAGTAGATGTGTCTTGGAGTAATTCTAAAAAAACTAAGTTTGAAGCAGAAATACAAATAAGAGCAATTGATAAAAAAGGCATTATAAATGACATAACTCATATAGTAGCTATAGAAAAAGTTAGCTTGAATGGGATAAACGCAAGAAAAAGCAAAGATAGCGCTGTAAGTGTTAATTTATTAGTTGAAGTCAATGATATAGACGAATTAATATTATTAATGAAAAAAATAAAATCTATACCTGGTGTAGAAGATATTTACAGAGTCATAAACTAGGAGGAATATTATGAGAGCAGTTGTTCAAAGAGTATCTTCTTCTAAAGTTACTGTAGATGATCGCATTACTGGTGAAATAAGTAAAGGACTACTTGTTTTATTAGGGGTAACTCATGAAGATACATCTAAAGATGTTGATTATATGATAGACAAAATATTGAATTTAAGAATTTTCGAAGATGAAAACGAAAAAATGAACTTATCATTAAAAGACGTAAGTGGAGAACTTTTAGTAGTTTCTCAATTTACTTTATATGGTGATTGTAGAAAAGGAAAAAGACCAAGTTTTTCTAATGCAGCAAGACCAGATCTTGCCACAACACTTTATGAAGAATTTATTGAAAAAGTAAAATCACAAGAAGTAGTGGTTGGTACTGGAGAGTTTGGTGCGCATATGATGGTTGATTTAACTAATGATGGACCAGTTACTATATTACTAGAATCAAATAAAAGTTTCTAAGGGGGCTAAAAAATGAAAATAGAGAAGATGGTTGAACCGAATTTTGGTGAAAATATATATGTATTAGTTGATGAAAATACTAAAAAATGTGCAGTAGTAGACCCAGGCGGAGTAGAGTCAAAGATATTAAACTATATAAAAAATAATGGACTACAACTTGAGTATATAATACTTACTCATGGCCATGGAGATCATATAGGTGCAGTTAAAAGTATAAAACAAAAAACTAATGCAAAAATAATTGCTCATAGTGATGAGAAGGAATTACTTTTAGATAAAAAGAAAAACCTAAGTCATATGATGCACTGTGGAGCTCAAGAATTCGATGCAGATATGTATGTAAATGATAAAGATAAGCTAGAATTAGGAAGCTTAAAATTAACATTCTTACATACTCCAGGACATACAAAAGGATGTATGTGTATAAGGGTTGAAAATGAAATGTTTACAGGAGATACTCTATTTGCAGGAAGTATAGGTAGAACAGACCTTTATAGTGCAGATCATAAGCAAATGGATAAATCACTTAAGAAATTAGCAAAATACGAAGATAATATAACAATACACCCCGGACATGGACCAAGTTCTAAACTAGGTGTAGAAAAGTTAACTAATCCATATATGAGCAAATAATATTTGAACGAAGTAAATTTTTATTGCTTTGATAAACTATTATGGATATGAAAATATAATGAAGCGCAGTTGCATATATTTTTTTATAAACATACAATAAATATCATTCATATGTGTTAACTAGCTGAGTTGAGTAAATATAGTTAACTACTATATTAAAAAGGAGCATAAACATGATAGGCGTAATTTTAAAAGGACATGATTATAAATATGAAGTAGCCGAATTAATAAAATTATTCACTACTGATTTTGAATTTATAGAAGAAAAAAGTTTTGGAAGAATTCTAGAAAATGTTGTTCTTGTATATAATGATACATTAATAGCAAAAACGAAATACTATGAAAACTATGAATTAAAATATGAGTTTGCAGACCATATAGAAATAAAAGGTTTAGATGAACAAGAATTAAAAAAAGCAACAAAAGAAACTATAAAAAGAACTATGTTCAAGGTGCTACAAAATAGGCTAAATACATATGTACCTTGGGGAATACTTACAGGGATAAGACCTGTTAAAATAGTTCATACTTTATTAGGCAAAGAAATGGATGAAGCACATATAAGAGAAATCTTAAAAGAAAAGTATTATATAATGGATGAGAAAATAGACTTAGCTCTTGATATTGCAAAAAGAGAAAGAGTATTTATGTATCCAATAGATGAAAATAAAATTTCATTATATGTAAGTATACCATTTTGTCCAACAAGATGTTATTACTGTTCATTCCCATCCAACCCTATAAAGCAATTTGGACATCTTAAGAAACAATATGTTGAAAAGCTTATAGAAGAAATAAAGGGATTAGCTAAAATCATAAAGGATACCAATAAAGAAATAGAAACACTATACATTGGTGGAGGAACTCCAACTACTTTAGATGAAGATGAAATGGATACTTTAATAACTGCTTTGTTCAAAGAGTTAGACTTAAATGATATAAAAGAGTTTACAGTTGAAGCAGGAAGACCAGACTCCATAACTAGAGGTAAGCTAGAAGTTCTTAAAAAACACAATGTAAGTAGAATTAGTATAAATCCTCAAACTATGAATGATAAAACCTTAGAAAAGATAGGTAGAGATCATAATGTCTCTGATATAGTTGATTGCTTTAATATGGCAAGAGAGCTAGGATTTGATAATATAAATATGGATATCATACTAGGTCTTGTTGATGAAGACTTAGAAATGGTTAAAAATACTTTAGATCAAATTAAAAAACTTTCGCCAGAAAGCTTAACAGTTCATACTTTAGCTATAAAAAGAGCTTCAAATCTGAAAGAAAACCTAGATAAGTACGAACTTACAAGATATGAAGAAATGATAAAGATGATAGATTTATCAATGGAATGTGCACATAGCATGGGACTTAACCCATATTATATGTATCGTCAAAAACATATGCTAGGAAATCTAGAGAATATAGGATATGCTAAAGAAGGATACGAGTGTATATATAATATACAAATCATGGAAGAGAAACAAAGTAACTACGCAGTAGGTGCTGGGTCTATATCTAAATTTGTATATGTTGATGAAGACAGAATTGAAAGAGTAGACAATGTTAAAAACGTTGAGCAATATATAGATAGAGTAGATGAAATGATAGAAAGAAAGAGAAAGGAGATATACCAAAATGTTAACTAAGGCGCCAAGAGGAACTAAAGACATAACTCCAAAAGATTCTTATAAATGGAATTATGTTGAAAATAAATTCAGAGAAATTTGTTCATTATTTGGATACGAAGAAATGAGAACCCCAGTATTTGAACATACAGAGTTATTTAAGAGAAGTGTAGGAGATACTACAGATATAGTACAAAAAGAAATGTACTCATTCCAAGATAAAGGCGAAAGAGACATAACTTTAAAGCCAGAAGGAACAGCTGGTGTGGTTAGAGCATTTATAGAAAATAAACTGTATGCTGATACTCAACCAACAAAATTATTTTACATAACACCTTGCTTTAGATATGAAAGACCACAAGCAGGAAGACAAAGACAATTCCACCAATTCGGAATAGAAGCAATTGGAAGTGATAAGCCTTCAATAGATGCAGAAGTTATAGCTTTAGCAGTTCAATTCTTTAATGAAGTAGGTCTTAAAGATTTAGCAGTTAGTATAAACTCTGTTGGATGTCCAACTTGTAGAGCGCAGTATAATGCCAAATTAAAAGAATACTTAGATGCAAAAGTCGATGTATTATGTGAAACATGTTTAGATAGAAAAGATAAAAACCCTATGAGAGTTATAGACTGTAAAAATCCTAATTGTCAAGAAAACATAAAAGATATACCTTTTATGATAGACCATATATGTGAGGATTGTAGTACTCACTTTGATAAGTTACAAGAATATTTAAGAGAAATGGATGTAAACTTTGTAGTTGATAAAACTATAGTGAGAGGTCTTGATTACTACAAGAAAACTGCTTTTGAAATAATATCTAATGATATAGGATCTCAAAGTACAGTTTGTGGTGGTGGAAGATACGATGGATTAGTAGAACAACTAGGTGGACCAAAGGATATAAGTGGTATAGGATTTGGTTTAGGAGTTGAGAGATTATTATTAACTCTTGAAAATAACAATATAGAAATAGAAAATACACAAGCTACTGATATATTTATAGCAACTATTGGAGATGAAGCTAAAACAAAAAGCTTTAAATTACTTAAGGACTTAAGATATAATCACATAAGTGCAGAAAATGACCACTTAGACAGAAGTGTTAAAGCTCAGTTTAAGTATTCAGATAAGATAAACTCTAAATTCACTATAGTTATAGGTGATGATGAGCTAGCTAATGATACTGCTACACTTAAAAATATGGCTACTTCAGAACAAACTACTATAAAATTAAGTGAAATAGTTAAAGAATTACAAGAAAAATTATAATTAAATTAAAGTTATTTTTACTTGACATGGGTAAAGATAACTTTAAATTATGTTTATTTATAGTGTAAACTTAACAAAGTAAATAAGCATTAGTTGACATAAATTCAATAATGATAAATAATAAATTATAATCAAATGAAAATAAAGACTTGGAGGGTATATAATGGAGACTCTAAACGGATTAAAGAGAACTCACTATTGTGGGGACTTAAGAGAAACTAACATTGATGAAGAAGTTGTACTTATGGGATGGGTACAAAAGAAAAGAAACTTAGGTGGACTAGTATTCGTTGACTTAAGAGACAGAAGTGGATTATGCCAAATAATATTCGATACTGATGTTGATGCAGAAGCTTTTGCTAAAGCAGAAAAATTAGGATCTGAATTTGTTATAGCAGTTAAAGGTAAAGTTAATGAGAGATCATCTAAAAACCCTAATATGCCAACTGGTAATATAGAAATAGTTGCAAGTGAACTAAGAATATTAAATAAATCAGAAACACCACCAATATACATAAAAGATGACGATAATGTTTCTGAAGAATTAAAATTAAAATATAGATACTTAGATTTAAGAAAAGCATCTATGCAAAAGAACTTAATATTAAGAAGTAAAGTTGCTAACATTGTTAGAAACTATTTATCTCAAAATGATTTCTTTGAAATAGAAACACCTTTCTTAATAAAACCAACTCCAGAAGGTGCTAGAGATTATTTAGTACCAAGTAGAGTTAACGAAGGTAAATTTTATGCTTTACCACAATCACCACAATTATTTAAGCAATTATTAATGGTAAGTGGTATGGATAGATACTTCCAAATAGTTAAGTGTTTCAGAGATGAAGATTTAAGAGCTGATAGACAACCAGAGTTCACTCAAATAGACTGTGAAATGTCATTTGTTGAGCAACAAGATGTTATGAACATAATGGAAAAAATGGTTCAAACAGTATTTAAAGATACTTTAAATGTAGATGTTCAATTACCGCTTGCAGTAATGACTTACGCTGAAGCTATGGAAAGGTATGGTTCTGATAAACCAGATACTAGATTTGGATATGAGTTAACTAATATATCTGATATAGTTAAGAACTGTGGTTTTGGTGTATTTGCTAACGCTACTGTAGATGGTATGAGTGTTAGAGGTATAAATGTTAAAGGTAAGTCAGATGCAATTAGTAAAAAGCAATTAAGTAAAATAGAAGACCATGCTAAGACTTACAAAGCTAAAGGTCTTGCTTGGATGAGAATTGGTGAAAATAGAGAAGTAACTTCTCCAATAGCTAAATTCTTCAACGAGCAAGAAATGACTGCAATACTAGATAGAATGGATGCACAAGCTGGAGATTTATTATTATTTGTTGCTGATAAAAATACAGTAGTATTCGATGCTTTAGGACAAGTTAGACTTGAAGTTGCAAGAAGACTTGACTTATTAGATAGCAATGTTTACAACATGTTATGGGTAACTGAATTCCCAGTATTTGAAGAAGATGAAGAAAATGGAAGAATGATAGCTAAGCATCACCCATTCACATCTCCATTAGATGAAGATATAGATAGATTAGATGGTGACGATAAAGCATCTCTAAGAGCTAAAGCTTATGATATGGTTATAAATGGATATGAAGTAGGTGGAGGAAGTGTTAGAATATTTAACGCTGACGTTCAACAAAAAATGTTCAAGGCATTAGGAATGTCAGAAGAAGAAGCTCAGGAGAAGTTTGGTTTCTTATTAGATGCTTTCAAATATGGAACTCCTCCTCATGCAGGTATGGCATTCGGTCTTGATAGACTTGTAATGATACTTGCTGGAACTAATAACATCAAGGATGTTATAGCATTCCCTAAAAACCAAAGTGCTGTTTGTCCAATGACAAATGCTCCAGCAGTTGCTGAAGAAGCTCAATTAGAAGAGTTATGCATAAAGGTTGATATAGCTGAAAAACAATAATTAATATAAATAAAGCCTAATTCTTAATCTAAAGAATTAGGCTTTTTAATTACTTTTTAGAGTTATATTGGTCTAATAAAACTTGTTCTCCCATTTGTACTAATTTTCTACTCATCATTCCACCAACTTGCTCTCCAGCTAATACATTCTCAGCTTGACCTTTTAAAGTTCCTTGCTCAGCATTACTTTCGATTTTATTATTACTCATGTTATAGTTATAGCCTAGCTCACTAGCTATTTCCATTTTAAGACTATTCAAAGCCTGTTTTGCATTAGTTTTAGATTGTATATTCATAAAATTACCACCTTTTCAAAATTGATTTATAATAATATAATCAACATAATAGAGGTTATTTATAACAAGTAAAGATAAAAAAATAACTAATATGCAACGTTTTGCAAAAATAAGTTATAATATATATATCAAAGTAATATGAGGTGACACATGGAAGAGAAAAGTTTGGCAAAATCAAATGACAAAGAAGCTCTTATAAGAAGACTTAAGAGAATAGAAGGGCAAGTTAAAGGGATTCAAAATATGGTAGAGGAAGAAAGATATTGCGTAGATATACTAATTCAAATATCTGCAATAAGATCTGCTATAAATAAAGTAGGTACTATAATTTTAGAAAATCATATAAAGGGTTGTGTTTCAGAGAGTTTACAACATGGGGATGCTGAAATTAATGAGAACACTATAAATGAACTCATGAGTACTATAAATAAGTTTACTAAGTAAGTTTACTAAATAAGGGGGGCGATTTCATGGAACAGCAAGGATATATTATAGAGATAGTTGATAAAAGAACTGCTAAACTTAAGATGCAACGTCATTCAGCATGTGCATCTTGTGGTAAGTGTGCAACTACATCAGAAAAAAAAGATATAATAGTAGAAGTAGACAATACTCTAGGTGCACAAGTAGGAGATAAAGTAAAAGTTAATATGGAAACTGTAAATGTTTTAAAAGCAGCTGCAATAGTGTATATAGTACCTTTGGTAGCGCTTCTTGTTGGAACTATAGGTACTTATTTTGTACTAGATTTATTGAAAATAAGTACTAATAGAGAAACTATAAGTGGAGCTCTTGGACTAGTTTCAATGTTAATATCTTTTTTAATACTAAAGATGAATGATAAAAAATTTAGAGATAGTAGAGAATATATACCTATTGTCACAGAAGTAGTAAAAGCTGCTATTTAGCAGCTTTTTTAGTGGCTATAACTATGCTTATAGTTCTAGCTAATGAAGTTATAACTAACACTCCTAGTGCTATAGCTCCACCTACAAATAAGGCATCTGCACCAGTTGGAATTGCTAAGTCAAAATTCTTTTGAACTAAATACAACATAGTATTATACATACCAAGTCCCGGAACTAAAGGTATAATACCTGGAATTACAAATAGTATAGCTGGTTGCTTTAACTTTCTAGCCAATATTTCACTAAACATTGATACAATTGCAGCTGCAAAAAAGTTAGAAAATATAGAGTTAGAAGAAATACCCATTAAGTAGAAAAATACAGCCCAACCAACTCCACCAGTTATTCCAGCTGGAATTAAAGATGATACAGGTGCATTAAAAAATACCGAAAATCCCATTGTAGCAAAGAATGCAAATATAAAATGCATGTAAATAGGCATATCTGTCATTAGAATGCACCTCCCAATCTAAGCCACATATCAAGTATAAGACCTACACCACAAGCAATTGAAAGAGCTGTCATACCTGCGTCAAAAGCGCGAGCTACTCCAGACATCAAATCACCAGATATTAAATCACGAATTCCTTTTATAAACGATACCCCTGGAAGTAATGGCATTATAGAACCAACTATAAGCATTTTTGGTGTATCTAAAAATCCAACTTGAGTAAGCAAAACCCCTGCAGTTGCTATTAATAATGAGGCAACTAAACTTGAAAAAGCAGGTATTGAGCTAATCCTCATTATTTTCTTATATGATATAACTGCTAGTATAGATGTAACAAAAGTAAATAAGAAGTTGACTATATCATTTCCACCGAGTAAACAACCAAAGCATGCAGATGCAAACCCTGTGCTAAAATAAACTATATTAGGAGAATAAGAAGGTACTGAATTTAATTCTTTAAGCTCTTTTATAGCATCTTCAATATCCACCTCATTATTGTTTACAAATTCCCTAGAGAAATTGTTTAATAAAGAAATTTTATTTAAGTTTATAGCTCGACTTTTTATTGTTTTCATAAAAGATAAACCATCAAATCTTTCATCTGAAATTATTATTACTGTAGGAGATGTAAAAACATTTATATGATTAAAACCTCTAGATTTACAAACTCTAAGAACGCTATCTTCTACACGATAAGTTTCTGCTCCATTTGATAGCATAAGTTCACCAAGGAACAATGCTAACCGAAGAACATCCTTTTTATAACTTTGATACTCATTATTCATAAAACACCTCCGAATTAAGATTAATATAAAGATTATACCAAATTTTGTATCATATGTTTATTAAAATAATGTTAATATTTATGAATTAAATTTATCTATTGAACTTAAAGTATTATCCCAAGTTATATATATAGTTAAATCTTATGTATTTATACCAAATAATTAAATATGAGGGGTAATTCCATATAAATATGAATATATATATGATGAAATATTTATAGTTTATTTTGCCTAATTAATAAAAATTTATTATGGGAGGGATTAGATATGTTTGAAAATTTAAAAAAAGCAGATCCAGAAGTTTATAAAAGTATGAAAAGAGAGTTGATAAGACAACAAAGAAATATAGAATTAATAGCGTCTGAAAATATTGTTACAGTTCCAGTTATGGAAGCAATGGGAAGTCATTTGACTAATAAATATGCAGAAGGATATCCATCTAAAAGATATTATGGGGGCTGTGTACATATTGATGAAGTGGAAACACTTGCAATTGAAAGATTAAAAAAGATATTTGGTGCAGAGCACGCTAACGTACAACCACACTCAGGTGCTAATGCCAATATAGGAGTTTATTTTGCTATATTAAAACCAGGAGATACAGTGCTTGGTATGAATTTATCTCAAGGGGGTCATTTAACTCATGGTTCTCCAGTAAATATATCAGGTAAATATTTTAACTTCCATGAATATGGAATAAGCAAAGAAGATGGAAGAATAGATTATGAAGAAGTAAGAAAGGTTGCACGTGAAATAAAGCCTAAATTAATAGTAGCAGGAGCAAGTGCTTATCCTAGAGAAATAGATTTTAAAAAGTTTAAAGAAATAGCTGATGAAGTTGGAGCGATGCTTATGGTAGATATGGCTCATATAGCAGGATTAGTTGCAGCAAGGCTTCATCAAAATCCATGTGAAGTAGCAGACTTTGTAACAAGTACTACTCATAAAACTTTAAGAGGGCCTCGTGGAGGAATAATACTATGCAAAGAAAAATATGCAAATGCTATAGATAAAGCTATATTCCCAGGAATACAAGGCGGACCACTTGAACATGTAATAGCATCTAAAGCAGTTTGTTTTAAAGAAGCTTTAAGTGATGAATTTAAAGTATATCAACATCAGGTAGTTAAAAACTGTAGAGTACTGGCAGAAGAACTTATAAAAAGAGATTTTAAATTATTGAGTGGGGGTACTGATAACCACTTGATATTATTAGATTTAATTAATAAAAATATAACTGGAAAAGAAGCTGAACAGAGATTAGATGAAGCTTATATCACAGTTAATAAAAATTCTATACCAAATGACCCCAATGGACCAAATGTAACTAGTGGGATAAGAATAGGAACAGCCGCCGTAACTACAAGAGGAATGGTAGAAGAAGATATGGTAGCAATAGCTAAAGCTATAGATTTATGTTTAACATATAATGATGAAGAAGAAGCAAGAGAATTAGTAGTTGGATTAACTGACAAGTATCCTTTATATGAAGAATACAATCTTATGCCTGAAGAATTAACAAAACTTAATATATAAAATAATTTATATAAAAAGATGAATATTGTTGTATATTCATCTTTTTTAAGTTTATTGAGAAAAAAATTAAAAAAGTTAAGCAAATAATAAATATACAAGTTGCGTAACAACTTTTTTTTAAGAACATATAATAAAGAATATAATAAGAAATTACTATCATCAATCTAGGGGGGAATAAAATTGGTATTAACAGGAGGACATTACATCTATATTTTATTCATGATCATTATATTAATAACGATGATAATGAAAAAGGAAAGTGTAATACCATGTGTAATAGGTACATTTTTATTAGGACTATTCTATAAGAAAAGTTTAGTTGGAGCAATGGTTGGGGTATTCACCTCCTTTGTAGTAGCGCTGAATGAACTTGGGGGGATAATTCTAATTATAGGTATCATGGTAGCTTTGTCAAAATCACTAGAAGAAAATAATGCAATAGATTTTATGGTAAAACCATTTGCTAAGTTAATCAAAAACTCTACAACGGCATTCTTTGTAGCTGGTTTAACGATGTTTCTAATGTCGTGGTTTTTCTGGCCATCACCAGCATCTGCTTTAGTAGGAGCAATGTTTTTACCAATAGCTAGAAAATCAGGACTACCTGCAATGGGATTAGCAGTATCTATGAACTTATTTGGTCATGGGCTTGCCTTATCAACAGACTTTATTATACAAGGAGCACCGAGCATAACAGCAGGAGCAGCAGGCATACCAGTAGAATCAGTTATGCAAGAAGGGATGATACTATTTTGGGTAATGGGGATAGTAACTATAGCTGTGGCATTTTATATGCTAAGAAGAGATTTGAAAAATGGTATGTTTGATCAGGAATTAGCAACTACTAAAGATTTTGAAGTTAAAGAAGTAGGGACTAGGGCAAAGATATCAGTATTTTTAGTAGTAATTGGATTTATTTTAGATATAGTAGCGATGTATAAATTCGACCTTAAGGGAGGAGATGCATCAGCGTTACTAGGAGGAACAGCAGTAGCCTTATTAGTAGTAATAAATACTCTTAATAGTCCTAAAACGAGTTTAGACAAAGTAGCAGAACATATTATAGAAGGATTCACCTTTGCTATAAAAGTATTTGCAGTAATAATACCAATAGCAGCATTTTTCTATATGGGAGATGCACCAATAGTACAAGTATTTGGAGAAGTATTACCAAAAGGATCTCAAGGATTACTATCAGACATAGGTTTGGCACTTTCACAAACAATGCCTTTCAATAAAGTTGCAGCAGCTAGTATAGAAACAATAGTTGGTGCTATAACAGGTCTTGATGGTTCAGGATTTTCTGGAATGTCTCTAGCAGGTTCGTTAGCATCAGTATTTGGAACAGCTATAGATGTTAATGTAGGAGCGCTTACAGCATTAGGGCAAATAGCTGCAATATGGGTTGGAGGCGGATGTTTAGTTCCGTGGTCACTAATAGCAGCAGCGGCAATTTGTGGAGTAAGCCCAATAGAGTTAGGAAAAAGAAATTTTATACCTATAATGATAGGTCTTGCAGTAACAACTATAGTTGCCATATTCATTATTTAAATAAGAAAGGATATATAAATACAGGATAAATTGTAAAATATCCTGTATTTTGCTGTGTTTATGAAAATATAAATAGTAAATAAAAATAATTTTATAAAAAAGATTATAAAAAATGTTGACTATATATTCCATAGATGGTATAGTTATACTTGTCCTTAAGAAAAGGGCAAACAACAAAATGAACTTTGAAAATTAAACAGTAGGTTAATTTATAGAATTTGAAACAACCAAACATAAAGCCAGATATATAACAGTATCTGAGCCCTAGATAAACTTTTATTTGAGAGTTTGATCCTGGC
>NZ_JBXKIW010000034.1:0-3186 GCF_056995035.1 Romboutsia sp.
AGTACTGTTGGTGGTATTAAAAAGAGAATTAGAAAGGTTAAGCGTGATTTGGTGATTGTGGATTATGTTCAGTTATTGAGTATTGAGGAGAGGTTACAAAGTAGGGAAAGGGAGGTTGCTAGTTTATCTAGGGAACTTAAAAATATTACTTTGGATTTTGGTATTCCTGTTATTCAGCTTAGTCAGTTAAATGATGAGATGAAGGATTTTAGGCCTTGGGGTGAGAGACCTATGAGAGATAGTAAGGCAATTTTTCATGATAGTAATAATGTTGTTTATATTCATGAGCCTGTTGGCAATGATTTTGAGAAGGCAATAGATGCTGCTAAGCTTGAGAAGTATAGGGTTATGCAGATGAAAAATGAGGGTGTCAAGTTACTTGATTTGATTGTTGCTAAGTGCAGAGATGGTGAAACTAATTATAGGCATTATTGGTACAATGGCCCAAGGCTTCATTTTGAAGAGATTGTATATTAGGGGGGAAAGGTATGAAGTTAGAAAGAGATGATATTGGTTATAAGTTGGAGAATTTGTTTGAGATTGTGGGGGAGGAAAAGTTTTTAGAGATTTCTAGGATGTATGGTGGTAGTAATTTGTATATTCCTACCTTTAGTAGTGTGCTTAGAAATGGTAGGAACAGGGAAATTGTTAAGAGATATAATGGGGTTAATGCTAGTCAGTTGGCTAAGGAATATGGCATGTGTGTTAATCAGCTTAATAGGATTATTACGGAGTTTAGTTAGGTACATCTACATTTAAAGTAAATTACTTCACATAAATAAGAAACTTATCCCAATATTTACATATGATATATAGAACAATATTTATATCATAAAAAGGGGAATCAGAAATGGAGAGAAATTATTCGCAAGAGTATTGGGACAATTATTATAAGTTTATGGCTGTATATCTTAGAGATTTACAAAATGCATATCCTAATGAGGATATTACAAATGAATACGTAGAAGTTGCTAACTTCTTTGCGCCTTCTATGCCTCTTGAATATGGTGATGGTGATGGTTATAACTATGCACAAAAAGATAACGATCCTACTCCTTTTATATCACCTGGTGGTGGGCAATTTACTATAAATAACTGTAGAAGGATGGCAATAGTTAGGATAGCAATGAGGAGAGGTTTTACCCCTTCTAATTTCTATATGATAGTAGATAGAGCTGATAGTAGGAGTATTCAAGGATTTAGAATAGCTTGCGAAGCTGGTAGAGTTAGATTTAGACCAATGGCTGTAGAATATAGAAATATTAACCTTATAGAATGTGCATTTTAGATTAAATCTAATAAGAGGTATCCAAGTAATATACCTATGTAATACTTGAGATACCTCTTATTATTTATTACTTAAATTTTTCACAAAATATTCAGCTCGAGTAAGAGAAGAAAATGCAAAAACTATTTAAAGAAGTCATGCAGCAACTTTTAGAGGCTGGAATGGAAGATCATCTTGGACGAGAAAAATATGAACGAATCGGACTTATTCCTCTCTTATGTTTGGAAAAGAGTACTTTAAAAACTATATTTTGTACAAATGCTAAACTTAATAAGATTGTGGTGAAGTTTAGTTATGCAAAAAGGGAACTGAAAATTCAGTTCCCTTTTGGTTATCTCATATTTAGTATATTTCTGGATAGTTCATTTATACTATCGGTTAAGCAAGATAGTTTTCCTTCTATTCTTATCAATAGATACATTGATATGGCTATTGGAAATCCTACGTTAGCTATTAGAGTTTGTAAATTTGAATCCATAGGCTATTTTTATACTACTAAGTCAAATTCTTTAGTGTCAGTTTGTACTACTTTAGCTTCTACTAAATCTGTTAGTGTTAAACCTTCTGGTGCAAATATATCATTTGCTATGATAATGTTCATAACACTTAAAATTTCTGGTTCAGTTACGTCAGGTCTTGGCGAGTCTACTGAGATAGATACCTTTTTATCATCTTCATTTTTAAATATCATTAGCAATCTTGTTTTTATTTCCATAGTTTTATATCTCCCTTATTTTTTATAGTACATAGGAAATTATATTCATTTTAAAACTGTAGATAAATATAATTTTCGTATATGTGCTTCAAAAAAGTCTTCCTTATAAATATTTAATTGAAGACTTTTTTATATTTTTGAGTAAAGCAAGTTTCTTATTATTGTGATATTGTTGTGTTGTCTATTTTAGCTATTTCTATTAATGTGTGGCCTTGTAGTGATGCTATTGCAGCTGCTACTTGGTGAACTTTTTCATGTGTTGCTTCTGGTCTTACTTTTGCGTATGTTCTGTTTTTTATTATTAGCTTGCCATTGTTGTCCTTTCCACAGTCGAATCTCATTTTTAAACTTGATGCATTTGGTGTTGATACTACTCCCATTTTTTAGTTCCTCCTTTAAATTTTTTAGCAAGTGTTTGTCTTGCTTATAGTTATATAGTAGTAGGCTTAGCGAATATGTAGTTAAAACAAAAGTGTACAATATTTGTTGTACTTATAATTAAAATTAATATTACTTCAAGAACTGCTGCTGATCTAAATTTATCTAAGAGTACTATTACCAGGGTTATTAATGAGTTTGAGGGAAGAGGAATCATAATCAATTAGGTATAAATAGATAAAGATTAAAATAATAGAAGAAGAAGATAAAAAAGGTAGATTACTGTGCCTTTTTTTTAGTAAAATAATTAAAATATATTATAAAAAATAAAATCTTTTATAATAATAAACATGTATAATGTATTTGTATAGATAAGAACAATATAAAATAGCAAAGTGTAAAAAAATTATAGAAGATGTGCCGAAGATAAAAAGGCTAAACAAAAGGCTAAAAGAAGAAATGAAAATGGATTAACTAAAAGAGAACAAGATAGATTAGATAGTATTAATGCAGTAAAAGAGCCATATGAAAAAGGATATAAGCAAGTACAAATAGTAAAAGAGCTAGGGTTAACAAAGGGAAGAGTATCTCAAATTATAAAAGAAATTAAAAATAAAAAAGTTTAATGAAATGTTCTCTTAGTATTGGGGGACTTTAGTCCTGTACCGCTTTTAGATTAGAGATTAAACTATATTAGGAGGATTCATTATGGGAAAATTAAAAGGAAACACATTATCAGATAGTTTAGATTCATTAAAATCATTTCATAGAATTCATGATTTTGAATGTAGCGAATTTGATGTAG
>NZ_JBXKIW010000035.1:0-2675 GCF_056995035.1 Romboutsia sp.
CCTGTTTCATCCCCATAATATATGAGTGGTACCCCTGGTAATGTAAATTGAATTACTACAAGCAATCTCAATAATTCTATATTTCCATCTAAAACAGTTAATATTCTTTCGGTATCATTTGTACCTACAACATTTATGTTCCCATAAAAGCTTTCTCTAGGGTAATTTTCATATAAGGACATAATTTTTTGTTTAAATCTATAGGATGATATATATCCTTTTGTAAAGTTAATTAAACATTCTCTTAAAGGATAATTTGTAACAGCTTGAACCTCTTTACCTTGCAAGTACTTTCGCCTTTTTGAATAACTAATCTTATTAGATGCATCATCCCAAATGTCTCCCAGGAGTACAGTATCTTTATTTATTTCTTGCATTCTTGTTCTAATTAATTCTATAAAGTCATCTGGAAGCTCATCTATTACATTTAATCGCCATCCACTACAACCCAAATCTATCCATTTTTTTATGATGGAATTATCATTTTTTATAATATAGTCAATATATCCGTTTTCCATTGAATTAACATTTGGTCTTTCATTAATTCCCCACCATGATTCATACTGATATGGATATATATTAAATTTATACCAGTCATGATACTTAGAATTAGGAGATTGATATGCTCCGATATTATCATAACTACCCAACTTATTGAAATACTTACTATCAGAACTAGTATAACTTAATACCACATCTAGAATAATCTTAATTCCTTTACTTTCTGCTACTTGGCATAATTCTCTAAACTCATCATTTGTACCAATCATTTCATCTATAAATTCATAATCCGCTGTATCATATTTATGACAGCTAGAAGACTTAAATATAGGACTTAACTGTATTATGCTAGCTCCTAATGACTTTATATAATCTAATTTCTTTACTATACCTTTTATATTTCCACCATAAAAGTCCCATCTAATAATCCTTCCAAAACTATCTTTAATATACATGGGACTATCGTCCCATCTCCCATATATAAATGAGTTTTCCTTTGGAGAATTTATAGAGTTATCTTCATTTCCATTATAGAATCTATCTATAAGAATCTGATATACTACTCCTTCTTTATACCAATTAGGTATATAAGATTTTTCATATACAGTCACTTGATACGGTGCAGGATTATAAGTATATATTTGACCAATACCGCCTAAATGTTCATCATTATTTCCATAATATAACCTATCATATCCATCTATTAGAATAAAGTAATATTCTAATATCCCCAAAGCATCAGATGTATCAACTTCTACAGAATATCTAAATTCACCATTGTTTAAATACTCCTTTTGCATCCCCATATTTAGTCTAGTACCATCAAACTGTATCAATTCTACTGCCACTATTATTTCTCTATCAACATTAATTGACAGTTTAACCTTTTGACCAACTTCTACAGCTCCGAAAGGTCTCCTAAACTTTATGCTTTGCGAATCATGTACTACCTGTATACCGTCCATTAAATTAACCTCCTATAGATTCTTATAAATTACTTCTGACCCCCAAATCCCCGTTGCATATTCTTCAATTGTTCTGTCAGATGAGAATATTCCTGAATGTGCAATATTAACACCACACATTCTTTGCCATTTATCAGTATCCCTATAAAGAGTATCAATCTTATCTTGAGCTTTTAAATATGAATCAAAATCTTGCAAAACAAAAAATTCATCATTATAAGTTATTAAATTTTCATAAATGCTTCTAAATTTCTCTTTATCATTATTATATTTCCCATTTACTAGATCATCAATTACTCTTTTTACTCTTACATCACTATTATATATATCTATGGATTTATATCCTCCATTCTGATAATAGTTGAGCACTTCATCTGCATTTAATCCGAAAATTACTATATTGTCATCTGTAACTTCATCTCTTATTTCAATATTAGCTCCATCTAATGTAGCTACTGTAATAGCTCCATTCATCATGAATTTCATATTTGATGTTCCTGATGCTTCCTTTGTTGTTGTAGAAATTTGCTCGCTAACATCTGTACCTGGAATAATCTGTTCTGCTAGCGAAACTCTGTAGTTTTGAATAAAAACTACTTTTATCTTTTCATTTACTCTAGGATCATTATTTATTTTGTTAGCAATACTATTTATTAATTCGATAGTATTTTTTGCTAAATAATATCCTGGTGCAGCTTTCCCTCCAAATATGAATGTTCTTGGTACAATATCACAATTAGGATTATCAATCAATTTATTATATAAATCCATTATTCTTAGACAGTTAAGTATTTGCCTCTTGTACGCATGGATTCTTTTAACTTGAACATCAAATATAGAATTCGTGTCTATACTTATATTATCGTTGTTTAATATTATTTTTGCCAGCTTTTCTTTGTTAAAGTTTTTTATTTTCCCCAATTGTTTCAAAACAACTTCATCGTATAAATGCCTTTCAAAATTTTTCAAATCGATTGGATGTCTTATGAAACTATCTCCAATTGTATCTTTTATTAGTTTTGTAAGTTCAGGATTACTCTTTAAAAGCCATCTTCTATGAGTAATTCCATTTGTTTTATTGTTAAATTTATTTGGATATAGGTAATAAAAATCCGTCATTTCCTTCTTCTTTAATATTTCAGTATGAAGTTTAGCTACTCCATTTACACTGTGACTACCTACAATTGCTAGATGCGCCATTTTTACTTT
>NZ_JBXKIW010000036.1:0-21343 GCF_056995035.1 Romboutsia sp.
ATTTAACTTATATCTTATATCTGCTAATTCGCTTGATATATTTCTATATTCATCGAATAAGCTAAGGATAGACCTATTATCAAAAACTAAAACAGTAGTTATTAAAGATAATAAAGCATTATTTTCATCATTAGAAAGATTATGAATAGGCTTAAAAGTTTCATCACAAGTATTTGGTTTTATATCATCAACTAAAGCTTCAGAAACAGTTATAGCTATTTGATCTAATGAAGAATCATCTATTTTATTTAAAAGTAAACTCTTTATATATTCAATATTTAATTTATCCTTAAGATGAGAGTATAATAAGTTATCACTTTCATTTTTAAGTTGTGTTTCTAAGTTAAGAATTTTATCTTTAACTATTAAGAACGGTAGCATTTCATTACAGAAATCCTTTATATCTTGATTAATTATAGATCTTCTAGTTTCTAATTCTATAGTTCTAGAATTAAAAGTTTCTCTTTCTTCAGCTAAAACTCCACCTTTTTTTCTGAATTCTTTTTCGATTTTTATTTGTTTCTGATGTAAATCTTCAAGTGTGCTAGAAACTTCTTGTAGCTCATCAAATAAAATTGTTTCTTTAGAATTTAAATCATTTATCTTATTTTCTGAGTTTAAATAATTTTCTTTTGCAATTTCAATTTCATCATCGGCATTTTTACTAGATTTACTAGTAGAAATTATAGTGCTTTTTAGAACATCAAATGTATCGAAGTTACAAAGAGATAAAAGTGATTGTTTTAAATGTATATTAGAATTCTTTCCTATAAAAAACTCTGATAAATGTTCTCCGTCAAAAAAGAAAAACTCAAATATTTTAGGAGAAATAACAGACGTAATATAATTCTCAAAATAATTAAGTTCTTCTTCATTTAAAGGAAAAACTGAAAAGTTTTTATAAACAGAGAAAGTTTCATCTAATTTTGTATCTTTAAAAGTCCATTGTCTAGCTAATGTATAAGTATTTTTTTCTGTATTTTCACTGATTTCTATATCTACTGATACTAATGCATCAACAGTATCATTTTTTAGTGAGTTATTATTTATGTTAGATTTAATTCTAGATATATATGAAGAATTGAATCCTTGGTATTTGTAAGCCATAGGTCCATATATACAAAGTTTTATAGCTTCAAATATTGTAGATTTACCAGCTCCGTTTTTACCGCCTACTAAGATAATATTTTTATCACTAGTAGTAGCAAAATCAAAAGTGGTTTTTTCTTCATAAGATCTAAAGTTTTTTAATACGAGTTTATTGATTTTCATATTCTAGCTCCTTGCTACTTTCTTCCTCGATCTTTTGTACAATGTCTTGATGAAGCCACTGTTGATTTAATATTTTTCCTACAGAAGTTTTTAGTTTAGTATTATTACTAAAGTGTTTGTATTTATTTGTATCTATTATTAACTTATTAAATAAATCTGAATTTATATTATACTCAGCACATTTTTCAGATATTACATCTAAAGTGCTAGAATCAAATACTGGTTTTTTATATTCAGACCAAGGAAGATTTTTATTTGTAATTTCCATATATATATCTAATAATGTAGTAGAAGTTAAATCTTCTTCATTATCCCAAATTTCATCGATAGCTTTAAGTTCACCTAAATTTATGAGTTCTAAATTAGGGTAGAATTTTTGCATTTCAAGTTGAGTTTCTAAAAGTTTTCTTAAAATCATTTGTCTAGCTTCAAATGTAAATGGGCCGAACATAATTCTACCGTCTCTTTTAACAACTGAACCATTCCTTTTATGTTTCTTACGATTTTCAGGTTTATCTCTTTCTGATAATATCCAACGTCTAAATTCTACAAGTGGTTTTAGTTCATCATGTCCAGATTCAATAAATCCATTTAAGGATTTATCTTCTTTAACTACAGTACAAATCCAACATCCAAATCTACTGTTACCACAACTACTTTTAGCACTAGACTCATCAGCTATAAATGGACATTCACCTGAATCTCCTGAACCTTTAAGATACATTTCAAATAACTCCATAGCATCAGTACCCCATGAAGTAGCAGGAGAAGGTCCAAACTCTCTGCCAAAATCGACTATATTATCATTATTATGATATAAAACAGACCAAACATCATCTGTAGTAAAATCAACTATAGGAGTATATACATAAGCTAATTTGTTTTTACCTTTTAGTGTTTCATGAGGAGTAAGAAGATAGCCTTCTATTTCTCTTTTTTCAATTCTAGATTTTCTAGCAGAACTTTCATCTCTACGAACGCCAAGAAGTACGACCACATCTTCTTGTTCTAATTTTTCTTTTATAAATTTATTAGAAGGTTTTATTTTAAGTCTTTCAGTACACCAACGATATTGTATAGATTTAGGTGTTGGGTATCCCTTCCCAATTATGTTAGCCCAAAAACTATCATTAAGTTCTGGGTATACGATTTGTCCGATTATAGGTAAATCATGCTTTTTAGCACTTTCATTTATTTTATCTATATTATTTTTTAGATAATCAAGTATTATTGGATTTTCTATAAGTGTATCAGATGAGACTACATAAATTGGCTTGTGTCTTTTTTCTTTAGGAAGTCTCATAAGCATTTTAAAAGTAACCTCTAATGTAGCACTACTATCTTTTCCGCCACTATATCCTAGTATCCAAGGTCTATTATCATTAAGATAGACGGCTTCCATTTCATCGCATAAATCATTTAATGTATTATTGTCAAAGTAGTTAATTGCCATATACTATGTGTCCTTTCTATATGGATTTTGTAAATATATGATAATAAGTATTAAAACCTAAGATCTTTATATATTTACGCCAATTATAATATTATATCATAATATTACAAGTCATAGTATTGATTAGTATCTTTTATACAAAACATATACTTTAGTATTCTCAATAATAAATATTCTATTGTGAAAGTTAGTATATTAATAAAATTAATATAAGATGTATAATAATATATAATAATATGTAAGAATAGTATGAAAAGATTATCTACAAATTTTGAAACTAAGGAATATTATAAAAATAGATTTTAAAATTAAGTAAAGTACATAATGTGCCCCCTACGTCAGGTTTCACGATAGGGGTCATACCTAGCGAAATACGAGGTATAAATTAGGAGGAAATTATGAATTGTGTATTTTGTGAGATAAAAGATTATGTATTAGAAAATGAGTTAGCCTTTGCAATTTTTGATAAGTTCCCGGTAGGAAAAGGACACTTACTATTTATACCTAAGAGACATGTTAAAGATTTCTTTGATATAACAAGGGAAGAAAGAGAAGCTATATTTGAACTTGTGGATGAAGGAAAGAAACTTCTCGATGAGAAATATTCACCAGATGCATATAATGTTGGAGTTAACTGTGGGGAAGACTCAGGACAAACTGTAATGCATGTTCATGTTCATTTGATACCTAGATATAAAGGAGATACAAATGAACCACAAGGTGGAGTAAGAGGGGTTATACCTGAGAAGATGAAATATTAATAGATTGAACAAAGAAAAATATGTAGTAAAGAACCGTTACGTCATAGCCAAATATATTGAAATAAGCAATAATTGGGGGAAAGTAAATATGCTAAAGACAATAATAAACAAATTATTTAAAGAAGAAAAAAAGCGTATAAGTAAGGAAATCAAAGGAAATATAAAGGGAACCTTTGGTGAAGTAAGACAAGAAATAAGATTACATAGACTAGATAGAGAAAAATATAAAGTAATAAATAATATACTAATTCCAAGTAAAAATAAAACATCACAAATAGACCATCTAGTAATATCTAATTATGGAATATTTGTAATAGAAAATAAAAACTTCAGTGGAAGTATATATGGTAGTGAGCGAGACAAATCATGGACTCAAGTTATAGGCAAATCAAAAAATACATTCTATAATCCAATACTGCAAAACTACGGTCATATAAAAGCATTAGAAGAGATAATCGGATCTAACAAAGGAATATATTCTGTGGTAGTATTTAGTGATAAAGCTATATTAAAAAAGATAGATGTAAGTAGTAATAATATAAAGGTAATTAATGAGGGTGATTTATTATCAACTATAGAGTCATATAGAATTAATATATTAACTGATGAAGAAGTAAAAGAATATTTAAATAAGGTTTTAGCCAGTATGGGTAGTATAAGACAAGATATAAATGCACATGTGAAAAATATAAAAGAAACCTTAGATAAAAATAGCAAGACATGCCCAAGATGCAAGAGTGAGTTAGTACAAAGAAAAGGCCAGTATGGAAATTTCCTTGGGTGTAGCTCGTATCCTAAGTGTAAATATACATATAAATTGTAGATGGTTAAGGTTTGTACAGTAAATTTAAATGATGATTGGGAAAATATACATAAAATTAAAGAAATCTAAGATCCTTAAGTAAGGAGGAAAATTTTTAAAGTGAACAAAAAAGTATTAGCTATAGATTTTGAAACCGCAAATTCAAGCAGAAGTAGTGCTTGTAGTATAGGTATTGCACTTTATGAAGGTGGAGAAATAAAATTAAACAAAGAACTATTAATTAATCCAGAAGAAGATTTCGATGGATCAAATATTAAGATACATGGCATAACTCCAAAAAAGGTAGAAGCAGCACCAACATTTCCAAAAGTATGGGAATTTATAGATCAATTAATAGATGAAAATACCTTAGTTATATCACCTAATGCCAGCTTTGATATTAGCATATTGAGACATGTTTGTGATAAATATGAAATGAAGTATCCGACCTTTGAGTATTTATGTACTTGGAAATTAAATAAAATTATATATGAGGAATTGCAGTACATAGACATAGAGTTTAAGCACCGTAAGGCAAGTGAAGACGCTCTTATATGCTTAAATTTATATCAAGATATATTATCAGATTCAGGCTATGAAAGTATAGATGATTTATTAAATAATTTTAATATTGAAAAAGGCAAACTATTCAGTGGAGCATATAAACCTTTTGGAATTAAAAAATATAAGCATAGACGAGAAATAAATATAGATGAAATAAAGGCAGGGACTTACAATTTTAATAATGATCACCCATTTTATAAAAAGAGTATTGTATTTACCGGAACATTAGAAAGTATGAAAAGAGTAGATGCAATGAAAAAGGTTACTAATGTTGGTGGAATACCTAGTAATTCAATAACAAAAAATACAAATTATTTAGTTATAGGAATGCAAAGTCTTAGAGGATTAAACAAAAAACAAAAGAGTAGTAAGCTAATAAGAGCTGAAAATTTGATTTCTGAGGGTGTAAATTTACAAGTTATTGAAGAAGTTGATTTTTGGAAGTTATTAGAAATAAATATTTAGAAGCTGGTGATTTGTGATATAAATATGATGTTGAAGTATTAAATGGTAAAAAAAAACAATTGACGTATAAAAAAATATATATTATTATTTAACTTAATTAAATAACAAATTAAAAAAATTATGAAAATTATAAAATTATTTAAATGGAGGTGGAATTTGTTATGGTGAATTTAGTTATAGTTGTAGAAAAAATGAATATAAAATTAAATCACCATCATCATAGAACCCAGGGATTGTAATATGAAAATTAATTCATAGATACAAGCCCTATTAGTATTGAAACTAAGGCGGTATCTATGGTGGTATATAAATAATTATTAAAATTATTAACCATATAGGTATTAAGCCTATATGGTTTTTTTAATGGAAAAATTTACACTATAAAAATTAAAGGAGATAAAAATCATGAAAAATATATTTAGAAAAATAGGAGTGGCTTCATTAACTTTAATAACAATAATGGGTGTTGTAGGATGTACGAAGCCTGTTAAAAACGAAAAGGAAGTATCAGAAAAAGAAATCGTAATAGGATTTGATAATACTTATGTACCAATGGGATATATGGACGAAAATGGTGATACGGTAGGGTTTGACGTTGATTTAGCTACAGAAACATTTAAAAGATTAGATATGAAATTTAAGTTCCAACCAATAGATTGGGCAATGAAAGAAGCTGAGTTAAACTCTGGAAATATAGATGCAATATGGAATGGATACACATTGACAGATGAAAGAAAGGAAAAAGTATCATATACGGATCCTTACTTACAAAATAAGCAATTAATAATAACTTTAAAAGATTCTGATATAAAAACTAAAGAAGATATAAATGGCAAAGCATTAGGAACTCAACAAGGATCAGCAGCACTTGAAGCTATAGAAAAAGATACAGATCTTATGAAAAGCTTAGATAACGGTCAGCCAGTACTTTATGATACATTTGACAATGTATTTAGAGATTTAGAAGCTAAAAGAGTAGATGTAGTTGTAGCAGATGAAACATTAGCAAGATATTATATAAGTAAAAAAGGTGAAGAAAAATATAGTGTATTAGAAGATAATTTCGGAAAAGAAGATTATGTAGTAGCTTTTAGAAAAGATGATACAGAGCTTCGTGACAAGGTTAATAACACAATAAAAGAAATAAAAGAAGATAAGACTTTCGATAAAATATATACTAAATGGTTTAAATAAGAAGGGAGAATTTATAAGATGATAGACGGATTAAAAATTACATTATCTATATTTTTTATAACCCTGATAATAGCAATTCCATTTGGTATTGTAATAGCATTTCTTAGGTTATCTAAAAATAGAATAATAAATCAAATAGCAAAAATTTATATACTAGTAATGAGGGGAACGCCTCTACTTTTACAACTGATATTCATATTCTTTGGGTTACCTCTTTTAGGTATAGTATTTGATAGATATAGTGCTGCTATAGTAGCATTTTCTCTTAATTATGCAGCGTATTTCGCTGAGATATTCAGAGGGGGTATAAAGTCAATAAATAAAGGTCAATACGAAGCATCATTAGTACTAGGATTTGATAAACTTACAATGTACAAAAGGATAGTATTTCCTCAAGTAACAAAGAGTATATTACCAGCAATGTCAAATGAGATAATTACATTAATAAAAGATACAGCTATAGTATATACAATCGGATTGAATGATATTTTAAGAATAGCACAAATCGCACAAAATCAACAAGCTAGCTTGATGCCATTAGTACAAGCAGCGATTATATATCTTATATTAGTGTCAATATTAACTCAAGCATTTAAGGTATTTGAAAAAAGATATTCATATTATAGATAGGAGGACATTGTATGTTAAAGGTAGCGAATTTAAACAAATCATTTAATAAAAATAAAGTACTTAATAATATTTCGTTTGAACTAAATAAAGGAGAAATAGGAGTATTATTAGGAAAATCGGGAGCTGGAAAAACTACTATTTTAAGATGTATAAATGGACTTGAAGAATTTGATAGTGGAGAAATTATAGTAGATAATGAGGTAATAAGAAGCTCTAAAGATATTAAAAAAATAAGAGGGAAAATAGGAATGGTGTTTCAAAATTTCAATTTATTTCCTCATATGTCTGTAATAGAAAATATTATAGAATCGCCAGTTAATGTATTTAAAATACCAAAAGAGGAAGCAATAGATACTGCAAAGGAGTTATTAAGATTAGTAGATTTAGAAGATAAAATGGATGCTTATCCATGTGAATTATCAGGGGGGCAACAACAACGGGTAGCTATAGCAAGATCGTGTGCATTAATGCCAAAAATACTTTGCTTTGATGAACCGACTTCAGCACTAGATTCAGATACTATAAAAAGAGTAGTAAAAATAATTAAACAGCTAAAAATGAAAGGTATGACAATACTTATAATTACCCATGATGTAGATTTTGCAAATGAGGTATGTGACAAGATTATAAATATTAATAACGGAATAGTAGAAGAAGTTAAAAAAGCAATATAATAAATTAAAATAAAGACTTTTCTTACCGTATAAAAGGGGGGGGAAGAAAAGTCTTATTTTAGTTAAAAATGGCTAATCTTAAAATATAAAATTAAAGAATTTAAATATTTTTGTAGATACATTGTACTATTTGAACTAAAATTATCTCATAGTATAATTTGGAAAAAAGTGGGAAGGTGATTTATATGAAAGCTATAAAGGTATGTATTGGTAGCGCCTGTCATATAAAAGGCTCATATGAAGTTATAGAAATATTTAAAGAATTGATAAAAGAATATAAATTAGAAACTCAAGTAGAGTTATGTGGTTCATTTTGTTTAGGGGAATGTAAAAATACAGTTTCAGTTAAGAGATGGGATGAAAAAATATTATCTGTGTCAAAAGAAAATGCAAGAGAAATGTTTGAAAATGAATTTATAGCATATTTATAAAGGGGATATTTTATGTGGTTTGTAGGTTTTTCAAAAACGAATTGTAAAAATTGTTATGCGTGTGTAAGACAATGTCCTGTACATGCTATTAGCGTTAAAAATGAACAAGCGCAAATAATAAAAGAAAGATGCATTGTTTGTGGTAGGTGCTTTAATGCATGTCCTCAAAATGCTAAGCTAATAAAGTCTGAAAAAGAAATGGTAAAGCACTATATTAGGGGGAAAAGAAAGGTAGTAGCATCTGTAGCACCCAGTTTTGCAGCTATTTTTGGAAAAGATAGCAATAAACTACCAAAAGCTCTAAAGATATTGGGATTTGATTATATAGAAGAAGCTGTTTCAACTGTAGATCCTATAATAGATGAGTATGAGAAGTATGCAAATAAAGATGATGATAATACATATATAACAAGTTTTTGCCCATCGGTAAACAATCTTATTCAAAAATACTATGCAGAACTTACAAAGAATATAATTCAAGTAGCATCTCCATCAATATTTCATGGTAGGGTATTAAAAGAAAAATATGGAAAAGATACTAGAGTAGTATTTATAGGTCCATGCTTAGCGAAAAAATCGGATGGACACGATGATGATTCTATAGATTTAGTTCTTACTTTTGAAGAGTTAGAAAAGTGGTTAAAAGAAGAAAATATTAATTTAAAAGAATTAGAAGAAGAGCCCTTTGATTATATCAGCAAGGAAAAAAGATTATTACCTATAATAGGTGGACCAACTAATCGTATAGAAGCTAAAAATCCAAGAAAAAGTATTATTCAAGTTGATGGTATTAAAGATTGTATGAAAATTTTAGAAGAAGTAAAAAAAGGAAAATTCAAAAATACATTGATTGAAATGAATAGTTGCAGACATAGTTGTATAGGTGGTTCGGGTATGCCTTATGATGGAGTGGATTGTTATGAACGTAGAGAAAATCTTAAACAATATGCTAAATCATATTCTAAAAATAAAAGTAATGAATGTGAAGAACTAGCAAGTGATGAAGTATTAAGTGGGGAATTTGAAAATATATCGATTTATAAAGAGTTTGGACCTAAAGAAATTTTATTAAAGCAACCAAGTAGTGAAGAGTTAATAAAAATACTAAACGATATGGGAAAATATGAAAAAATAGACGAATTAAATTGTAGAAGTTGTGGATATCACACTTGTAGGGAAAAAGCTATAGCAGTATATAACAATATGGTTGAAGTAAATATGTGTTTACCTTTTATGAGAGAAAAAGCGGAGGGATTAAAAAATATAATTTTTGATATGACACCAAACATAATATCTATAATAAATAGAGAATTAGAAATTGTACAATTAAATCCAGCTGCAGAACAATTCTTTGAAATATCAACACACACCGCAAAGGGTCTTCCTGTAGCAATGTTTTTAGACGAAGAAATTTTTAAAACGGTAAAAGAAAGTAAAAAGACTGTATTTAAAGAAAGAGCAATTCTTAATCAAAATAATGCGACTGTAATACAAAGTATAATATGGTTAGAAAAAAATCAGCTTATGTTATGGATTGCAGATGATATAACTAAAGATGAAAAGATACAAGAGAAAATGCAAAGGGTGAAAATTGATTCTATTAATATGGCTCAAAAAGTTATAAATAAACAAATGACAGTAGCACAAGAAATAGCTAGTCTTTTAGGTGAGACAACTGCAGAGACGAAGGTGACATTAACTCAACTTAAAAATCTTATTCAAGAGGAAGAGGTAGGTTTATAATGAAACTTTTTATAGATTTTGCAAGTAATAGCTTAAATAAATATGGAGAAGAATTGTGTGGAGACAAGGTAGAGTTTTATCATGATGAAGAAAAGTTTATTGCTGTGCTGTCTGATGGTTTGGGTAGTGGTGTAAAAGCGAATATATTAGCTACATTAACTGCTAAGATAGCTATAACTATGTTAAAGGAAGGACTACATATTGAGGAGGTAGTTGATACTGTTATACATACACTTCCTGTATGCGCTGTAAGAAATTTAGCGTATTCAACTTTCACTATTATAAAGGTTGATAAGGAAGGTATGGCATATGTAGCGGAGTTTGACAATCCAAGTATATTCTTTTTAACTGATAGACAAATTAAAAAAATTGAGTGGAGTACAACTGAAATAAACGGAAGAAAAGTAAAAGAAAGTAAGTTCAAACTTGAAGAAAAAGATATATTAGTTTTTGTAAGTGATGGAGTAGTTCACGCTGGAGTAGGAAAGGTATTAAACTTAGGTTGGCAGTGGGATGATATAGAAAAGTATTTAAAACAAAATACTAATAGAAATATGTCTGCTAAAACAGTTACTAATTCATTATTAGGAGCCTGTGATCAACTTTATATGCAAGAACCTGGAGATGATACTACTGTGGCAACTATAAAAGCAGTGAAACCTAAAAAAGCTATATTATTCTCAGGTCCTCCAATAGACCCTAATATAGACAGTAAAATAGTAGATAACATAATGTCAACTCGAGGTAAAAAGATAGTATGTGGTGGAACTGCAGGAAATATTGTTGCTAGGGAATTAGGAAAAGAAATAACTACAAGTTTGGATATAATTGATAAAGAGATACCTCCTATAGGGTATATAAAAGGTATAGACCTTGTTACAGAAGGAGTATTAACAATAAAAAAGGCAACTGAAAAACTACAAAAGATACAAAACACAACACAAACAAAATTTTTATATGAACAGGATGGCGCATCTAAACTAGCTAGAATGTTATATGAAGATTGCACTCATATAAAGTTAATGATTGGAAGAGCAATTAACCCTGCTCATCAAAATCCTGATTTTCCAAATGAGCTAAGTATCAAGCTATATGTATTAAATGAATTAAAAATAGTTTTAATGAATTTAGGCAAGATAGTAGAAGTAGAATTTTACTAAACTATATAACTTTAAATGAAATGATATAATAAAAAAGATGTAGATAGGTTTGCACAAAACAAATTTATTTACATTTTTTTTATTGTATTAAATTAGTAAATTTGGAATAAAATTAATGCTAATAAAATAAATTTTATAAAGGATTTGGTTGACTATAAAAACGTTTTCAGATACTGTTATTAATATGAACAGATTTAAAAGGGGGTGAGTTTTATGGTAACAAGAAAGATAACAATAATTAATGAAATAGGTATGCACGAAAGATTAGCTACAAAAATCATAAAAAAAGCATCAACATATAAATCTGAGATACTAATAACAAAAGGAAAGGCAAAAATCAATGCAAAAAGTGTATTGGGTCTTTGCTGTATAGGCATTGGTCAAGGGGATACTCTAGAGATAGAAGCAATCGGAGTAGATGAAGAATTAGCAGCCAATGAATTGGCAGAATATATATTAGGGATTAAGGTATAAGGCAAGATGCATTATAGAGGTAACTCTTGGTCTATAGTTTCATATACTATATAAATAAAGTAATGGGAGAGGGTCTTATGGCATTAACAGCATATGATTATTTAGTAGGATTAATATCCGCTTTTATGTTAACCTCATCACCAATATTTATAAAAAACCTAATTGATGATATAGTTAGTCTAATAAAAGATTAGAGTAATAATATTCAAAACACAAAAATATAAAATGAAATATAACAAACGTATGAAAAGGCTCTTCTTGCCAAAACTAAGGCTAAGAAGAGTCTTTTTTGCTTTTAAAAAATTTAAGATGTTGTAGCCTATTTTATGTATTAAAATATTAAACAATGTAAATATGCTATAATGGATAAAAGAAATATAATAGCCCGTAAAATATAGCTGTAGAGTAATATAAAACTTAATCACCAAAGGAGAAAAATCAATGAAATACACTCAAGAACAAATGGACGTAATGGAAACTAAGATAGTAGAATTACTAAAAGAAAAAGGCGAAATGAGATTTGGTAAAATAGCAAAAGTACTAATCCATGCAGGATTAGCTGAATCAAGCTTTGTAGTGCTTACAATACTTAAAAATGGATGGAAAGATCATAAGGATTTTAAAGGGAATGACTTATTTACAAGCCCTAAAACAAACGTATGGAGACTGTCAGAAATGAAGTAGCACTAACTTGAAATAGGCAAATACAAGTAATAAAATACCCCTTACTCCATAAAATATAACTTTATATAACTAGCTGACATAGGTATTTTTTTGGAATAGGAACTACACCAATGGGAAAGCTAATATAGAAAAATTTCATAGAGGAGGTAGCAAAATGCCAAATGTTGTTTTAGATGTTATAAAAAGTAGAAGAAGTGTTAGAGCATACAAAGAAGAGCAGATAAAAGATGAAGAATTAAAGATGATTTTAGACGGTGGACTTTGGGCTCCAAGTGGTACAAATACTCAATCGTGGCATTTTACAGTAATTCAAAATAAAGAGTTATTAGATGAGATAAGTGAAAAAGGTAAATCTGTACTAAAAAAATCTGAAAATGAAGATGTCACAAAATTAGGTGGAAATGAAAAATTACATATATTCTACAATGCTCCTACAGTAATATTAGTTTCTGCAAATCAACAAGCTATTACACCTATGGAAGATAGCTCTGCTGCAGTTGAGAATATGTTATTAGTAGCTGAAAGTTTATCAATAGGGACTTGTTGGGTTGGAATAGCTGCACCACTGTTTGAGGATAGTGAATTAGGACCAATTTATAGAGAAAAATGTGGCATACCAGAAAATTATAAGGTGATGCATGCTATTCCAGTGGGATATAAGAAGATGGAAGATCAAAATGCTCCAGCAAGAAAAGAGCACAAGATAAATTATATAAAGTAAAAATGATTTAATAAAAGATGTTTTGTTATCTGAAAATAAGATAATAACGCATCTTTTTTATAGCACATAAGAAATTATATTCATTTTAAAACGGTGGATAAATATAATTTTCGTATACGTGCTTCAAAAAAGTCTTCCTTTAAATCTTCAATTGAAGACTTTTTTATATAGTTATCTGAATTTCGCTAAGTAACTACTATGTGCGTACTTAAAATAAAACGTTAGTTTATATATAATTATATTATGTGGAAATTAATAATTTTATGTTATTATTGAGAAGATAAAAGATGTGTACATAATGGATTGGTAGAAGTCAAGAATTGTCTTATTAACAAAGGTATTAAAATATTAAGTAAAATATTTATATATAAAAAAAATAGGGGAAGGAAAATAATAATGCAAAATTCTAAAGTATATTTCACAAATTTAAGAACTACTCAAACAATGAACTTATTACAAAAATTAGATAAGTTAGTTAGAAAAGCAGGTATTGAACAAATTGATTTTAAGGAAAAATTTGCAGCAATTAAAATTCACTTAGGAGAACCAGGGAACTTGTCTTACTTAAGACCTAACTACTCTAAAGTAATAGTGGACTTAATAAAAAGTCAAGGAGGAAAGCCATTCTTGACAGATTGTAATACACTTTATGTGGGAAGAAGAAAAAATGCACTTGAGCATTTAGATGCAGCCTATGAAAATGGATACAATCCTTTTGCTACAGGATGTCATGTTATAATTGCAGATGGTCTTAAGGGAACAGATGAAGCACTTGTACCTGTAGAGAATGGGGAGTACATAAAGGAAGCTAAAATAGGACAAGCAATAATGGATGCAGATATATTTATTACTATGAACCATTTTAAGGGGCATGAAGCAACTGGATTTGGTGGAGCTTTAAAAAATATAGGAATGGGTTGTGGATCTCGTGCAGGTAAGATGGAAATGCACTGTAGTGGTAAGCCTGTTATAAAGGGTAGAAAATGTGTATCTTGTGGTGCATGTATGAAAATTTGTGCGCATGATGCTATTAGTTTTGATGAAAACAAAAAAGCTAGTATAGATCATGATAAATGTGTAGGTTGTGGACGTTGTATAGGTACATGTAATTTTGATGCAGTAGTAGCATCAACATATGAAGCTAATGATGTATTAAATAAAAAAATAGCAGAGTATTCATATGCTGTACTAAACGGAAGAGATCATTTCCATATAAGTTTAGTAATAGATGTTTCACCTTATTGTGATTGTCATTCAGAAAATGACCTTCCTATTATTCCTGATGTAGGAATATTTGCATCATTTGATCCTGTGGCTCTTGATATGGCTTGTGTTCATGCAGCTAATAAGCAACCGGTTATACATGGAAGTTATTTAGATGAAAAACATCATCATACACATGATCATTTTATAAATACTCATCCAGAGACTAACTGGGAAGTATGTATAGATCATGCTGTTAAACTAGGATTAGGTAATAAAGAATATGAATTAATAGAAGTTTAATATTTTATAAGCTTTTTTGGAACCATTGAATTTATTTTTATAAAATGGTAATATTTAAGATGAATGATTAAGGAAAGCTATTTCTCAAAAAATTAAAGGAAAGAGGAAAGTATATGCATAAAGAATTAAAGAACCACGCTATAAACATAAGAAAAAATATAGTAGAAATGATAACTAAGTCTAAATCAGGTCATCCAGGAGGATCTTTATCAGCAACAGAAATACTTACATACTTATATTTTAAAGAAATGAATATAAATGAAGAGAATTTAGATAGCAAAGAAAGAGATTACTTTGTACTTAGTAAAGGTCATGCAGCACCAGTTTTATATGCAACTTTAAGCGAAAGAGGATTTATACCTAAAGAAGAGCTTATGACTTTAAGACAATTAGGATCTAATTTACAAGGACATCCAGATAGCAAGAAGATAAAAGCTATAGATATATCAACAGGATCTTTAGGACAAGGTATATCAAATGCAGTTGGACTTGCAATAGGTGCTAAAATAGACAATACAGATTCTAGAATATATACAGTTTTAGGAGATGGAGAGCTACAAGAGGGCTTAGTTTGGGAAGCTGTTATGAGTGCTGCTCAATATAAATTAGATAATTTAGTAGCATTTATAGATTACAACACTCTACAAATAGATGGTAGAAATGAAGATGTAATGAACATAAAGCCTTTAGATAAGAAATTTGAAAGCTTTGGATGGAATGTAATAACTATAGATGGCCATGATTTTGGACAAATAGAAGAAGCTCTAAACTCTGCTAAAAAAGTAGATAAAAAGCCAACAGTTATAATAGCATCTACTATAAAAGGTAAAGGTGTTTCTTTCATGGAAGATAATGCAGGCTGGCATGGAAATGCACCAAGCATTGAGCAAAGAGATTTAGCTATAAATGAATTAGAAGAGACAAGAAAGGGGTGCTTATAATGGGATTAGCAACACGTGAGGCATATGGAAAAGCATTAGTTGAATTAGGAGAAATAAATAAGGATATAGTCGTATTAGATGCAGACCTTTCGAAATCTACTAAAACAGCAGATTTTGCAAAAGCTTACCCAGAAAGATTTATAAATGCTGGTATAGCAGAACAAAATCTTTTAGGAATGAGTGCAGGATTAGCTAGATACGGTAAAGTACCATTTGCTAGTACTTTTGCAGTATTTGCAACAGGAAGAGCTTTTGAAATAATAAGAAACTCTATATGTTATCCAAAAGCAAATGTAAAAATAGCAGCAACTCATGCAGGTATAACAGTAGGGGAAGATGGTGGATCTCATCAATCTATAGAAGATATAGCTATAATGAACTCACTACCTAATATGAGTATATTAGTTCCTGCAGATGCTAGAGAAACTAATGAAATAATAAAATATGCAGCTAAACATGTAGGACCTGTATATATAAGACTTGGAAGACTTAACAGTGAAGATATATTTGATGATAGCTACAACTTTGAATACGGGAAAGGTGTATGTGTAAAAGAAGGTAATGATTGTACTATAATAGCTACAGGACTTATGACAGCTATGGCAAAAGTAGCTTGTGAAACTCTTAAGGAACAAGGTATAGACGTAAGACTTATACATATGCCTACTATAAAGCCTATAGATAGAGCTATAATAGAAAAAGCAGCTAAAGAAACAAAGTTTATATTAACTTGTGAAGAACATTCTGTTATAGGTGGACTTGGTCACATAGTAGCAGGAGTTACATCTGAAACAGTTCCAACGAAAGTCGTTAAGTTAGGAATAAATGATGTGTTTGGAGAATCTGCAACACCACAAGCATTATTAGAAAAACATGGATTAACAGCAGAAAATATAGTTAATATAGTAAAAGAGAATTTTAATAAATAATCTATATAATATAAATAAACTTTTAAAATATTAAAATTACAGGCAAAGCTAGAAATAAAATAAAAATATCGGAAAAATTAAAAGAGGAGCTATCTAAAAATAGAAGATAGTTCCTCTTTTGGTATTACAAAATATAATTATAGATTTCATGTAGTCAATATTCTAAATGCTGTATAAGTCGCTTCTTCTATGAGCAAGAAGGGGAAGTTCTTTTCTGATTTTATCAACATAATCAAAATCAAGAGTACATACAAAATAACCTTCTTTATCATCCATACGCTCAATAACCTCACCCCAAGGAGAAACTGCAATAGAATTTCCATAAGAAACATAGCAAGAATCATAATTTCGACTAGGAGCACAACCAATAGTGTAGACTTGATTATCAATAGCTCGTGACTTAAACATAATATCCCAGTGAGCAGGTCCTGTAGTCATGTTAAAAGCAGCAGGAACTATAATAGCATTAGCTCCTTTATCAACCATAATACGAGCTAATTCAGGGAATCTAAAGTCATAGCAAATAGCTAGACCAAACTTTCCAAATTCAGTATTAAATACAGTTGTTTCATTTCCTGGGCAAAGTGTATCAGATTCCCTAAAGTGTTGTCCACCATCTATTTGTATATCAAAGAGATGTACTTTTCTATGTTTTCCTATTTGATTTCCATCCCTATCAAATACGTAGGAAGTATTAAAAATATTACCATTCTCATCTTTTTCAGGCATAGAGCCAGCAACTAAATAGATTTTGTTTGCTTTAGCTACATTAGAAAGAAACTTATAAGACTGGCCTTTCTCACTTTCTGCATATATTGGAAAGTTTGAAGTTTTATAAGGACAAAAAAACATTTCTGGGAGTATTGCCATGTCTATTTTATGCTTACAGGCTTCTTTTATAAAGTTATTAGCAGTCTCAAGATTTTTTGATTTATCTTCTTCAACTTGCATTTGAATAACTGCAATTTTTAAGGATTTCATATATTTATCACTCCATTAAAATAATATATTGATTATGAAATTCTTTATATAATTACTAAACCCTTTATATTTATTTTAAATAACACGTTTTTGCTATATTAAAAAAAAGATATAAATTAAAATGGAATTATATAAAGGAGAATGAAGCAAAAAGACGAATTATATCAGTAGTGGATAAGTATCAATATTCAAGAGAAGTATTTCTGGTATACATAAAAGTTAATTATATCAGAATTATAACAATCAATAGATAGCTCTAAAACAATAAATGGAATTTTATTTAAAAAATTAGGAGGGATATAATGAAAAAAGGGGATTTTATATGGGGAGCATTGCTATTATTAATAATATCTATTTTAGTTGTACCTAGTACAAGGGCAGCATTTATGGAAGCTACAGAAACTCATCCATACATAGCAGCATTTTTCAAATTTGCGATTCTAGCTACTATGGGAGATTTACTTGGTGCAAGGATAGTAAGTGGGAATTGGAGAAAACCAGAAGGTTCAATTTATAAGGCCGCAGTTTGGGGAGTGATAGGATTAGCTCTTTCATTATCATTACTTATTTTTCCAACTGGAGTAGCAAGTGCTCAGTCAAAAGGAATGCTTCCTTTTATGAATTCTGTATTTGCACATGCACTATTAACAAGTATGGCTATGAATATAACACTATCTCCGGTTGTATTTTTATTTCATAAGTTCACAGATACTTATATAGACGAAAAATGCAAATCAAAAGAAAAAAATGTTGATTTAAAATATTTAGTTAGTAAAATAGACTGGTACACATATATAAATTTTAGTTTATTAAAGACTATACCATTTTTCTGGATACCATGTCATACAATGGTATTTTTATTACCTGCTCAGTATAGAGTAATAGCATCTGCGTTTTTATCAATTGCTTTAGGCTTGATATTAGCATTAGCAAATAAATCTAAAGATAATAACGAAAATGAGCAGAATTTAAGTGCAAATTAATATAAAACGTATGAAAAGCACATTCTATTTAAGTAATTATACTGTATATATAATATTAAAATAGTTTAATATAAGCTTAATATTTATTAAATAATCATGAGAAAAACGATGAGTTTCCTAGGGGGTATAACTATGTTATATCCCTTTTATAGTTTTTGATTTGTTATATAAACAAAATAAGACAATGGCAAGTATAAAACTAATAATAGAAAATATAGTATAATATACCTTTATATAAATAATAGAAAATATAGTATAATATACCTTGATATGACAAAAAAATATATAAAACGACATTATTGGGGGGAGATTATGAAGCAAAATAAAAAAACTAGTATATTTATAGCAATAATATTAAGCCTAATATTAGGAACTACATCCTTAGTATATGGCAAAATACATAGCAATCAACATACACATACAACCGATGATAATAATATTGATGAAATGTTAAAAGATGTAATGTCTCATGAGATTGATAATTTTCATAAAGATAATATAAATAAATTTAAAATAGATATAGAAAACATTTTAGAAAACTCAACAAATAAGGATATTTTATGTAAGGCTAATTTTATTTCTGGCTACATTGATACTATTGATTTGAAAAATAAGGAAGCAATTGAAAAGTTTAATAAATCAATAAGCTACTTTGAAAAAGAAACATATCCAAAATTAAAAGTACAAGTATATTATGAATTAAGTAAAACATACTTAAATGAAGAAGAATATGAAAAATCAAAAGAAATGTTTGAAAAATTAATACCTATATGCAAAGCAGAAAATATGAATGAAAAATTAGTAAAATTATGCTTAGCAAGAAGTAAAGATATAATAGAAATGCCTAATGGTATAAATGAGGCATTACAACTAATGGAAGATACCTTAAAATTAGCAAAAGAAATTAACTATAAGAAAATAGAAGATGTGTATTTAACACTAGGAATAACATACTGGTATGCAGATAAAATGGTTGAAGGAATAAAATACAAGTTAGAAGCTTTAAGTATATGTGAAGAAAAAAAATCAAATAAAAAATCATTAGATATACTAATAGATATTGGGCTTGATTATTTGCTTACAGGAGATTATAGTGAGGGAATAAATTATTTTAAAAAGTCACTTGAGTATAATTTAGACGATCCTTATGAAGATGCAGACAGTAAGTCCTATGCTTTATTAAATCTATGTGAAGCTTACACTCAAATAGGTGATTATGAAAAGGCCAAAATATATCTTAGTCTTCTTGATAAAAGTATTAAAAAACAAAAGGATGGAATTGATAAAGAAGATTTTATAACTTGTATGTATGTGGATAAAGCTGACTTAGAAACAAGACTAGACAATCCATTAGAAGCCAAAAGATTATTAGATGTAGCAGCTAATAGATTTGAAAAAAGTAAATCTTTTAGTTTTTATGACTTAGATATAACAATAGCACAAGAATATGGTGACATAGATTATAAACTAGAAAACTATGAAGAGGCTTTAATACACCACAAGTATGCAGAAAAATTAACAAATGAAAGAGGCTTATCATATCTTAAAGATATTAATACATATAATATATACTTAGATTACAAAAATCTTGGAGATTATGATAGTGCAATGAAATATTTAGAAAAAAATAATGAGATACAAAAAAAGTTAAAAAATGACAAAAGTGACCAATATTCACAATATCTACTTAAAGAGTTTGAAAATAAGAAAAATCTACAGAAGATATCTCAACTAGAGGAATCTAAAGATAGAATGAGAGTATTATTGATAGGATTATTTATTATAACTACAGTTATTATAGTATTTAGTAGTTTTATATATAATAAAAATAGAGAAATAAATAGGCTAAATAAACTATTTAAAGATTTAAGCATAACAGATGCATTAACAAAGCTGCCAAATAGAAGAGCATTAGATGAGTATTTAGCAGGGAATTGGGCTTTATACAAAAAAACGCACATGCCTATTTCCTTTGCAATGATAGATATAGATTACTTTAAAAAATACAATGATAATTATGGACATCCAGAAGGAGATGTAATACTAGAACTAGTAGCAAAGACAATAAAACAATCATGTAGAAATTTAGATTTCGTAGCTAGATACGGAGGAGAAGAATTCACTATAATTATGTTAAATACCAACAAATATGAATCAATAGATGTAGTTGAAAGAGTAAGAAAAAATATACACAATCTTAATATAGAGCATAAATACTCAGAAGTTAGTGATATAATTACACTCAGTATCGGTATAACTACTGCATATATTGGATCAGCTAAAGATTATGATGAATATATCAAAAAAGCAGATGACGCTTTATATAAAGCAAAGCAAGAAGGAAGAAATACATACATACATATAGAGAATGTAAAATAAGAGTAGTAGGTAGTTAAAAGTAAAATACTAAAAAAATAAGAAAGAATATAGGTAATCAAATTATGGATGGAACTAAAAGAGCAGATATAAAAGTAGGAACTAAAGTTTTAGTAGTTCAAAAGCAAGATCAACGTAGTGGTAATTTAACTGAGGGAGTAGTTCAAAGACTACTTACAAAGTCTCCAAACCATCATCATGGAATCAAGGTAATGCTTGAGAGTGGGATTGTTGGAAGAGTTAAAGAAATTCTATAAGAAAATTGAATATATTAAATATTAGTTAAGGTGATCTATTTATAGGTCATCTTTTTAATGTTTAGATGGAGAAATTACAACTTTTAATATACCAATTTTAATATAAATATATTAATTTTAAAAAAAATTTCAAAAAAGGGTATATATTATTTCAAATATGTTATATAATCATATATGTAATAAATATAAAAGAAAAGCCTTTGTGAAAAAGGTTAAGGAGAATTTAAAATGACTAACGGAACAGTAAAATGGTTTAACAACGAAAAAGGTTTTGGATTTATATCAGTAGAAGGTGGAGATGATGTATTCGCACATTTCTCAGCTATACAAACTGATGGATTC
>NZ_JBXKIW010000037.1:0-2788 GCF_056995035.1 Romboutsia sp.
AATCCATAATTAAAAGCCTTGCATCTTATGCTTATACTTACTTCTTTTTCATCAACTACTTGACCTTGATAATATACATAACTACTCATAAAAAATCCCCCTTTTTTGTTTTCTTAATTTTCAGTCAATTTTATATTTAATACTTATTGTATACACTAAAGCTTTAAAAATCAATTTATTTTATTTTTAATTTATATTTTTTAAAGTTGCTATTATAATTTACAAATTCTCAAAAAAAAACCTATTTACTTAAATAGGCTATATATATCTAAATAATTTATTTAAATTTAAGTCTAGAAAATCTATATCACAGTTTAATCGTTTTACTTGTAGACTTTCTATATCTTTCGATGTTACTACTAATATTTTAGGTATTTGATAAAATGGAATTGTAGATTTTTTCATTGCCTTTTCTATATCCTCATATTTTGATAACATAATATCTCCATCTAAATTTATATCTATCAATACTTGTTTTGGCTCATTATACTTATCTATATATTCTATAAATAAATCATATTTAGAATTTCCAACAGATACGTTTCTATAAAATCTTTTTAACTCATACCCCCCTAAATTAATTTTAATAGCAAATTCTGACCCTATAACTATTTTTGTCAAGTCCTTACCCTTGTACATTTTACTTCCATTCAAGTAATACACATAAGAATTATCTTTATATCCCGAATAATTTATATTACACGGATATTTTCTTAAAGTATATTCATTACACATTTTCTTTAATGTTTTTTTAAACGGTTTTCTTCCATATCGCTTTCTTGTCCCAAAAACTTTATAAACCTGAGTTTCTGTCATACATCTAACTCTGCTGATTAATATTAATATATCTTTTTCTATACCTATCATTGATGTCTACTCTCCTCGAAGTTATTTAGCTTACCAAGTTGTAATACTATTATATTAATTTAGGACAATAATATTTACATATTTTACATATTTTTTTAATTTTATCTATTATTCATTTATTACAATAATCAAATAAAAAAAGAAGCAATGAGTATTCATTGCTTCTTTTTTTGTTTGATTATTGATTTGTGTTTTTTGTAGCTTCTGCAGGTTCTTTAGTTTCTTTTATTTTCGCTGGTGCTGTTTCTTTAGTTTCTTTTATTTTCGCTGGTGCTGTTTCTTCTTGTGTCTTAGTAGTATTTATTTGACCTAAGCTTAGGTTATCAAATTCTACTACATCTACAAAATCTTTTTCACCTTTTTGATAGGATATTTTTACCTTATCTCCTGTTACTGTTAATGGTATTTCTGTAGATGTTTTTGAAGTAGCATTAAATATTATACTTTCATCTGTATCTATTGTCATGTAATAGAATGTATTTCCTGACTTAACATCAGGGCTAATTCTTACAATAGTTCCTTCTACTCTTTCTATACTTGAATCATTTTCTATTTTTATATTATTTCCTTTAGAAGATAATATTTCTCTATAGTTTCTTAAAGCTTCTTCTTTAGTTTCTCCAAGCCCTAATACACTGAAATCTTCTACTGATACAAATGCTACCATCTTAACAAGCCCTGCTTTATCTTTTAATGATGATACATATGTAGGTTTTCCTAATATGTTATACATTACTGGGAACGTTGCTTCATAATTTTTCTCTTGAACCTTACCTTCTGCAGATCTCATTGCAGCAGTTTCAGTTGCTCCGGGCTGTTTGTATAATTTAGCTTCTTTAGTACGAGAATCTACTAACATAAATCCTATAGTAGATTCATCTCCTCCTGAAGAAGTTATTCCTGTATACCAGTAAGATTTATTATCATTTCCATAAACTAAAGATGTTCCTTCAGTTGGAACTAAAACTCCTTCTTCTGATATAACAGAGTTTAAGAATCCTTTAATATATAATCCCCAGCTACTTATTTGATTTACTACAAATTCTTCTGGTTGTATTCTATCTATCCATGTTGGTGCATCTTTTATTGAATATCTTTTAGTTTCTCCACTTTCAGCATCTACTGTAGCTACTCCTACAGCATTTGCTCCACTGTATCCTATTTCATGTTCATATAAACTTGTAACCCAGTATGGTCTTCCTTCATCATTTATTTCTAATGAAAACTCTGTCATACCTGCGTTTACTATTCCATTTAAGTACATATGCCTATGAAGATCTTGAAGTAAATATGCTTCTGGTTGGTAAACTATCTTAACTGGTTTACCATCTATTTTTTGTACTAATTTTACATCTTGAGGATTACTTGCTGATACCATTACGTATCCGTTTGTACCTTCTGTAGATGTTGCCCATTTTATTATACCTCTATGTACTAGTGGTGATACCCAGTATAGTTCTCCATTTACACTTTGTATATGGAACTTACCAAGCTTTGAAACACTTCCTAGTGCTGGATCTTCTCCAAGCTTTTTATCTCCTAATTTCATTGCCATAGCCTCATCTACAAGACGTATCTCATTTACACTTACTGGACTTACATCTTTAGAGAATTCACTTTCTGTTACTTTTCCTAATAAGTTTTCATATGTCTTTGAATGAAGCATTGGTGAAGATGTTATAAATGGTGCTGCAATGCTATAAATTATTAGACCAACAGCTATACTAAAATTATATTTAGCTATTTTAGATGTCTTTTCTCCCCTATCGAGCATCATATCTAATATTCCTGCTAAACCAAAGAATATTATAAGTACTGAAATGCATGATATGAAATCTAGCCTTAGTACTGGTAACTTAACAAATGCATATATAGCTACAATCACAAATGCTATCCCGTATGTTTGAATAAATTTTTTCAT
>NZ_JBXKIW010000038.1:0-39318 GCF_056995035.1 Romboutsia sp.
ATTAAAGAAAAATTAAACTGGCTTAGTCCGGTCAATTATAGAGTTGAGTATGAATCTAAGGTTGCATAAAACTTAAAATACTGGAATGAAAATTCATTCCAGTATAAAGTCCAACTTTTGGGTCTCAATACATATTTGACCACTCTTTTTTAGAGTGTTAAACATATTCTATATTGGTATATAATTTTTTGAAATATTGGTATTCTAACCTTTTTGACGAGAAGATGTATTATTCATAGAGTTATTATTAGTTGGAAGTCCATAGTTCATTTTTTCATACATAGGTTGAGTTGGCGCTATCCAAACTTTTCCATTTCCTGTAAATGTATTTAAAAGACCTTCCCCATTTATAGCTGAACTAAATAAGCTTTTATCTGATTTTGTAACACTGAAATTTACACCTTTTGTTCTAGCTATTGCAAAGTTTCCATCCACTTTTAACTCTTCTCCTTGTTTAATATCGCACTCTATTAATTCTTCTTTAGGTACATTACATTCTAAAACTACTATACCTGTCCCAGATAATTCTATTTGAAACATTCCTTCTCCACCTAATAAAGTGGCTGATATGTTCTTTTGAGCTACTCCTTTAACCGTTATATCCTCTGAACAACAATAAAACATCCCTTTATCAACTATTATGCTTTGCTTAGATAATTCCATCATTATATAGTGTTTGTATGATGGCTCTAGCAATATTTCTCCAGTTCCAATATATGTAGGCTTAATAGCACTTTCATTCGTAATTGCTCCAGAAATAGCTTTTTTGAATAGACCTCCTACTCCACCCACGTTAGTTTTAGATTGGATATTTCCTTTGTAATAATATAGTGCACCTGCTTCAGTTTTTACTGAGCTGTTATTTAATCTAATTCTTACTTGTTTCATTTTTAGTCCTGCTTGGTTTGCAAAAAATAATCCCATTGCTGTTTGTACATTTTGTGCTCCCTCTAGGTTGTTGTAAGCAATTACTTCAAAATCTACATCGTTGTAAGATATTTTATCAATTATAGTTATTTTTTCTTCTAGCGTTTTCATATTTTATCTCCTTATTGAAAATTATTTACTTTAACTTTATATCTGTCCCTAAGTTATATTTTAATATAACTTTTCCTTCTCAATTTGTGACACATACTTTTCCTCAAGCTTCTTTAGTTCTGCCTTAAATTCTACCACACTTATCTCAACTTTCATTTCAATTTCTTTTAAGACTTCAAATGTAAATGATTTACATCCAAATTCTTTCCAATCTTTTTGCATCTTTGGATTTACACAAGAACCTGTTGATACAGAAAAATTAAAACGATTTTGCATTCCTCTAAGATCTATTTCACCTTTTATTAAACTTTTTCCATTAACTGTGTTAGTTATCTTATAAACCCCACCAGTAGTTTTACGTTCTTTATATTCATACATAATTTCTTTTCTTTTTTCATTTTTAGAATTACTCATAATATCTTCTCCCTCTTTTTTTGATTCCTTTATTTTCACTACTTCCTTTAATTCATTTTCTTCTACATCTTTTATAATTTTCTTCTTGTTTCTGCTTTTTATAACGTTTATACAATTCCTACAAGATGGTGAACAATACTTTTCTCTTTCACTTTTTGCAACAAAAGCTTTATTACAGTACTCACAACGATTAAGTATGAACTTCTCATCTGTAAGAGCAAATGCATATATAGTCTCTATAGTACTTTCTAGAGAGTCAAACTCCCAGTTAATTTCAGCTTTATCAAACATAGATATAGTAAATCCTATCTTTTGTGCTTTAAACTTATTTGCCATAATTGTTACAGGTTCTGTTAAGTTTACATTTCTATATATTATTAATTTATTAAGGTGCGTAGATATATTCTTAGCAAATTCTATAATCCAACTTAGTTTTTCGCTATAAAACTTAGAAAATACAATATCTAATATTAAAGGTCTTTTTCCATAAAATTTTGGTGAGTCCTCAGCCTTAAATATTGTTAAATGATCATCAAATGTTCTAGTATATACATCCTCTTCATTTGCAAATGGTAAGAATAAACTTATATATTCATCTGCATTCATTAACTTTTCTTTTGTAAGTATATTATTTTCAGTAAAAAGCACCTTCTCTTCACCTACAATATCTCGATTATAAACACTTGAACTAATCAATCCTAATAATCCATAACTTTTAGCAAATACTAAAGCCTTTTTTTGTATTACTTCTTCATTAATGTCTTTTTTTAAAGCTTCATCTCCTAAATCTATTAAATCAAATAATAATCTATCTGATACTTCAAAAGGATTATAAATTATATAATTCGAATTGTCTTTCGGACTAATATATATATCTTTATTATCATCTGTATTTATTTCATAATCATTATATTTAATCCACTCTGTTTTAAAGTTACTCAAGTAAAAATTCTTTTTCATATAATACCTCTCTCTAATTTTATTTATATAATACAATTGTTAATATATTTATATATTAAGTATATTAACAACTATATATATTTATACATCAAATGTCAATCAATAAAAAAATCTCTGAAATAATAAAAAGATGGAGTCATTATTTTAGACTCCATCTTTTTACTATTTAGTGTATAGTTCTTCCTAATTATTGGTATAAATATCCTGATTTTAATTTATTCCGTAGCTGCAATTTCTGCGCTTGCTATGCTTTCATATTTATTTAACCAAGCTTCTCTTTCTAATTTTAACTTTCTTGCTATTTGTGTATATTCTTCTTTAGTATAATAATTTCTCGGATTATATTTTTCTATATCTATTCCCTTAACTTCTTTGGCAACCTGATAGCCCCACTCTTTATCTTCTACCCACTCAATACTATCCCTTGCAATTTCTTTCATTATAGTAGTAGATACTTTTATAGTTAACTTCTCACCTTCAAAACCAGTCTTAACTCCAACACTTCCTGTGTTTAATATATAGCATTCCATATCTGGATTATCTTGTAATATTTCTTTAAGCTTTAATCCTTCTTCTATTTCGGGTCCCATTATAAAAGGGTTAGTACCTACACATCTTTTAGATTGCCCAGCCTTAGTTGGGTCTCCAGCTGAGGTTTCTATAGACTCTCCTAGCATAAATGCATCTAGTGCTTGAGCTGGATTTAGTTTAACAACAGGAGGAACTATATCATTTCTTCTAGTTATAAATATTATCTTATTAGCTTTTTCTAAATCTACAGTATTATCTGTAGTACCTATTTCTTCTCTTAATATTACACCTCTACCATTTGATGTTAGATTTGTATCATAAAAATCAACCTTACCATCTTCATACACTTTTATATTTTCTAAAACTGCGTTATCAGCAGTTGCTGCTTTATATAAAACACTTTGTTGATTAGGATTTAATCCTTCTGTTTTTATATAAAAACCGTTTTCCGTGCCTACACAAAAACCATTTTCATCCATAAATACAACATCATCTTGTCTTACTATAGCTTTTTCTTCTCCGCTTAACTCATGGTCGTGTATCGTTAATGTAGTTTTTCCTGTTCCACTTAGCCCAAACATTATAAATCCAACATCTTTTATTTTTTTGTTTTTATCATAAACTCTAAGTAGCTTACTTCCTGCATGGAAACCTAAGCCTCCAGCTTGTTTAACTTTATACATAGCCATTCTTAAAAAAGATTTTTTAGACTCCCCAAAATAATCACTACCTAATATAAAAGTTACTCCAGATTCAGGATATGCAAACATCATTCTCTCAGGCCATTCTGGAATATATATACTTACAAGATCTGGATTTTCAGCATTATCTGGATTAAATAATGTATTATTCCACATATACGCTATTCTAGCATATTGCTTTGATATATATAATCTACAGTTAAATGAGAATTTTTTATTCATCCCCATCTTTCTATCTACTCTTATCATTTCTTTATCTTTTATATATTCAAAAACTTTAGATGCTATTTCATCAGCTTTTCTTTTACTTATTTTTTCTTGATCTACTCCTGTTTCTATTTCATCAACTATGTAAGTATTTTTAGCACTTCTATTTCTAACCTCACTTATATAGCTTGCACTTTTAAATTCGGTATTTACTTCCATATGACTTGCTAAATTTCTCAATTCCTTTTGACTAGGATTTATTATAACATCTCCAAATAAATTATCATTTATATTTTCTAAATTAAACAATTTACCCCTCCACCTTTCAATAGTGTATCACATTTGTCGTTTTTATTATATAGTATATCACATTCATTAATTAAATCCACTTTTTTTATTTTTTAACCATTTAATATGCATTTAATAACATTATATATCTACACTATTCAATAATAATACATCTATATTAAATTGTCTATAATTTTTTAGATTTTAACTATACTTATTAATGTATTTATTAATAGGTACAGTTGTTTATTTAATATTTATCTTTTATTTACCTAAAAAATTAATCTATTTTAGTTGTTTCTATAGTATATTTTAAGATATCTATCGTTTCTATTAATCAAAATTGTATACTTGCCTTTATATATTACCATCATCTCATAGAAAAACTTCCCCTTTGTCAAAGTATTATATTTTTTCTTTACCAGTTCTATTTATTCCAAGAGTTTATATTTACTCACTTCTCTTAATTTAATATTTTTTCACACTAAAAAAGCTGATAATTTCCGTGATAAATAAATCACAGAATCATCAGCTTAATAAGCATTTTAGCTATTGCTAAGGGAGAACCTCATTCTCTATTTAAATTTAAATTATAATATATACTATTACTAATAACCGTAAAAGTTTATATGGTTTAAATATTATTTAATTAAACTACCCATTCCTAATTCTTTAAATACAGTATTCATTTTTGCATAATCTATATCTAGAACTAACTTGTCTAAAGTTAAATCTTGAATTTCTTCAATATCCGTTTTTATAGTTGCTAATTGCTTACTTATAATTGCATCTTCTTTATATAGCAGTAAGTTCTTTAGAGGAGATCTTTTTATCCCTAAGTCTTCCTTAAAGAATGCTAAAAGTTCCTTTTCTGCTTCTGAATTAAGCCCTTCTATATTATTATATATCTCTTCTATAGAACCATAATGTGCAATAAGTGGTCTACTAGATGTTGGACCAACATTTTTTACACCTTTTATATTATCTGACTTATCGCCTTCTATAGCTTTAGCATCTATTATTTGTATAGGGTCTATTCCTTTAAAATGCTTAACATACTTTGGAGTATATTCAAACGTACCATTTGGAAGAGCTAAATCTTTTTTATTTATTCCTATTTCATTATACATATCCTCAGCTTTACTAGTTACCATCCATAGTTTAGTATATTCTGAAACTAATTGAATATAATCCTCATCCTTAGTATGAAGGAATATTGGTATGTCTATTTCAAATTTTTTCACTAAGCTTCCTGCAAAATCATCTGCCTCATAATCTCCATGAGAAAATACAGGAATATTTATATCCGAAAGCATATCTGTTAATAGCTTGAACTGACTTTTAAGTGGATCTGGTGTTTCACTTCTATTAGCTTTGTATTCTGGGTATATTTGTCTTCTAAATGTATCTCTAGACCTATCTAATACCACGGCTAAATGTGTTATCTTTTGTTTTTCTAATAATGGAAGTAATGTTTTGAAAAACATATATACTCCATTAGTGTAAGCTCCATCTGGAGATTTCATTAATTTTGTATATGCAAATTCTTTTTGTTCTTCAGTTTTTGCAAATAATAAATCTCTAGCAGTTGCATAAAAACTAGTAGATAAAAGTGATGAACCATCTACTATTAATAACTTATCTTCTTTAACTTCATCACCCACAGCAAAAATATCTTCATCCATATCCACTTCTTCTAATTGATCTAAACAAAATTCTTCAATAGATTTAATCTCTATATTTTTTACTATATTAGTTTTACCCCTTACGTCAGTGTTTAATCTAGCTCCAACATAGCTATTTAATCTTATATAATCCATTTTTTCTAAGCCTGATGCTTTTATTTCTTCATCATCATATAAGGTTAACTTTAATTTTTTTAAATAATTTAAATGCTCTTCATCTATAATATTTTTAGTTTTTTCTATAATAGAAGTATGTGTTATTATATTTTCATTTTGATTTTCTTTTTTTATCTTGTACTCTAAAAAATCGAATAGATTCTCCATAGATTCTCCTTTTGTTGCTTATTATAGTATCACTTAATAACTTTAAGTGTATCTCTTCATTTTTAGTAATAACTTTATTTTATGTTATTTCGATAAAATTGTACATATAAAAAGTTTTTCTATGTTATATATATTAAAAATTTATTAAAACAATGAATTAATTATTATTTTCAATATTGTTTTAACATTTAAATGATACTATATATAATTTAAGTTTAGGATATAATTTGGGGTCTAGTAAAATATTTAATCAAATTAAAATCGCTATTTCAGAGTCTGGAAATATAATTGCATTATTAACTTTAATATCTTTATTTTATCTCAATTATAAAATTCCCGAACTTCTATATCCTTCAGCTGCATCTTTTGAAGCTTTGTTTAATAGCTTGATGTCTTTTCTGCTTCAAATTCACAATTAAATCTTTTTTCATATTCATTTGTAAGTTCTTCTCTAAAATTTGGATGGGCTATGTTTATAAGGGACTTAGCTCTTTGTTTTAAGGTTTTGCCTTTTAATTTTGCTATGCCAAATTCAGTTACTATGTAGTCTACATCATTTCTTCCAGTAGTCACTACAGATCCTTGATTTATTTTTTCTAACATATTTTTATACTACTCTACTTTGCATAACTAAATCCCCCTTATAAATTTATATATTATTTATTATTTACTACTTCTTTTCTTGCATAAATTTCTGCAAATATCAAGTGTCCTCTCTCTTTAGTAGTAATATTGGGATAAGCTTTCTTTGTCATAACTGCTAATTAGTATAATGCTTTATATATAGTTGTCATCTCTTCTTTTGTTAACTGTACATAATTATTTCCTAATAATCTTTGTTGTGTTTTCATTACATTTTCTGCAAACATCTTAGTTTCTTCTTCCTTCATTCCAAATTCTCTTAGTGGTCTCTTAGTTAATAACTCATTTAATAAATTTTCTATTTCATAATATACATCTTGTTCTTTATCTAAATTTAATATTTGGGCTAATACTTTATTTACTTCTTTTATCTTTCCATCTGGATTTTTCTTATTATAAACTTTGAATACTTCTGTAAACATATGGTAGTTAGCTTCTCCATGAGGTACATGATATACTCCACCTAGTGGATAAGACATTGCATGAACTGCTCCTACTCCTGTGTTTCCAAAAGCTATTCCTGCATAGTTACTAGCTAAAGCAAATTCTTTTAATAAATTTGTTCTATATTCACTTCCATTTTTGATTATTTCTTTATATCCATTTACAATAATTTCAATAGCTTTTATTGCAAATAATTCTGTAAATTTATTTGATTTTGGTGATACAAAAGATTCTATTGCATGTATTAATGCATCTACTGAACTTGACATAAATACTTTGAATGGTAAGTTTTTCATTAATTCTGGAATTAAAACTGCATAATCTGGAGTTAATTCATCTGATGCTAAGCCAAGTTTTGTATTTTTTGATTTTATTTCAGCTATAGATATATTTGTGACTTCACTTCCAGTTCCACAAGTTGTAGGTATTATTATAAGCTCTTTTTCTTTTATAAGATCTATCTTTCTTTCAAATAAATCTACGCAATCTTTCATATCTTTAAATATAAGTAACTTAGCTATATCTATAACTGTTCCCCCACCTATTGCTATTACTCTTTTAAAATTCATATCTTTTATGTCATCTATAATTTGATTTATCATTTCATCACTTGGTTCTCCATTTCCATATTGATTTTGAAGAACTAAGTTACAATCTAAATTTAATTTTTGTATAAATTCATCGTTTATAGAGCTACGAGTTAGTAGTAAATCCCCTGCACCAACTTTAAATTCATCAACGAATTCTTTGAAATTTTCAAATACATGAATTTCAGTTAATAATTTTAATTGTTTCATAGTATTCTATCCTCCTATTTTTATTAGATAATTACATACTTTCAGCTAATTCCTTTGTAGAAATATTTCTATATTATACCAAATTATTTTTATTATGTATAATTTTATTTGAATAATTGTGTTAACAAATATGAATAATATATCTTTTATTGTATAAAATAGTGTTGGAGGTGTTTTTTATGTTAAATCTAACTACTAAAGAAAGACTGTTACTCGAAGATGAAAAAAAACATGAACAATTATGTGTTCAAAAATATCAAGATTATTCGAATAAAGCTTGTGACTCTGAATTAAAAAATTTATTTTCTCAGATTGGTCAAAAAGAACAACAGCATTTAGACTCTATTAATCAATTATTAAATGGAACTATTCCAACTCTAAATCAAGCTCAGAGCCAGGGAAGCCAAGGTTCTAACGCTCAAAATCCTAGTTCTATGACTAATATTAATTTACAGTCAATGCAAGGTAATTCTTACAATGAACAAGATAAAATGTTATGCCAAGATACACTTACTACTGAAAAATATATATCATCTACATATAATACAACTATATTTGAATTTGCAGACAAAAATATAAGACAAGTTCTAAATCATATCCAAAAGGAAGAACAAGAACACGGAGAACAAATTTATAATTATATGAATCAACACGGCATGTATAATTAAATTCATGTAATACTAAAGGTATTATAATAATCTTTTAATAATACCTTTAGTATATTTTAATCGTAGAGGTTTTATAATTTGACTCGGAATATAATCGTTAAAAATAAATAAATGTTTAAGCCACTCAACACTTTCCTTTAGCTTTCATCTCATTCCTAAAATCATAATATAAACATAAAATATGTCTGTATTTGAAAATAACTTAGTTGTAACTATCTTACTTCTTTTATAGATTTTTGATATAAAAATTCTTTAATAAAAATATCACACTTTTTAACTTTTAATATACTTTTAACATTTATCTGATAATATATATGTATAATTTAAAGTTAGGAGATGGTTTTTTGTCTAATAAAACATATAAGCAAATTAAATCTGCTATATATATTACAAATATAATTGCTTTGATGATTTTAATCCCTTTAGTAAATTTCAAAAATAAAATACCTCAATTTGTATACCACGAATTAATTAGTTTAAGTGGTTACGGTGGTTTATTGTTAATAGGTCTTGAGATATGCTTACTAATTTCAATACTATTATTAAAAAATAATTCTATAGAAATTAAACAAAAAAAATTTATTCAACCTATAGCTAAAAATTTAAAATATTTTCATAATATAATAGGATTAACTATAATTTGTGTAGTTATATTTCATTTTGTTGTTAACGTAGCTTATAATATGGATGTTAATTTTAGCTTTTTATACTCACATGATTTCATTACAGGATACATAGCTATAGCGATTTTAATTCTTTGTACAGTATTTGGTATTCTTTCTACTAAAAATAGAAAAAAATTTAAAAATTTGCATATATCATTATCTTTTATAGCAATATTAACTATTTTAATCCATATACTATCTTAATTTATATTAATCATGTATCCAATTACCTTTAAAAGCAGATTCGTTGATTAAGTTTATAAGTTATGATACCTTCGTATATAAAAATAGAGTATCTTTTAATGATTTAAAAACCATTTTAAGATACTCTATTTTTATATATAAGTTTTACAGTGATATATCTAAATTTCCATAATCACCATCTATCACTATTTTATTTTTTTTAAATTTTATCTTTTCTTTAAATAAAGGACCATTTACCACAAAAGTATGATACTCTCCATTTTCACCGCATGGATCGCTTCCTAATTGTTTTATCTCTTCAACTATATCACGATTTAAAACTTTTCCTAAAAAATCACTAGGTAAATACGTTAAATTTACCTTTTTTATAACAGTACTAAATCCACTATCTATAAACTCATAAACTAATTTTTCTCTATCTTCTTGCCATAGAGGAAGTATAGCTTCTATACCAGCCTCACTGCATCTATCTTCACACCACTTTCTATGATGGTCTATATCTATATCTCCAAACACACAAGACTTAGCTCCCATTTCTTTAGCTTTTTCTAATGTTTCTTTAAATTTAGCTTCATATTCGCTAACTTCACACTCCACTAACATTAATGGTATATCTAAACTTTGGCTAACTTTATTTAATAACTCTTTATTTATACTATGAGTCCATGAACTACTTTTACCTTTTTTTACTGTTACAAGTAAACCTATTGGCGTATATCCCTTTTTAATCATTCTATAAAGTGCTAGTGTACTATCTTTACCACCGCTAAATGACATAACAAATTTTTTACTCATACTAATCCCCCTTATTTATTGCCATTTTTCAAGTACTTCTACCATAAATTTTTTAATATCTATGCCATAAACATTTTTAAGCTTTTCACTTTCTAAAACTTCTTTAGGACTACCATATGAAAAAACTTGTCCACCATTTAACATAATTGCTTTATCTCCAAAATATTGAACTAAGTTTAAATCATGAAGTACTCCTATTACAATTTTTTTATTATCTCTAGCCCAACTTACTAAGTGTTCTAAAATCTCTATTTGATGTTTTAAATCAAGGTGATTTGTAGGTTCATCTAAGAGTATTATATCTGGATTTTGTGCAAAAGTTCTTGCTAAAAATACCCTTTGTAATTGCCCTCCTGATAACTCACTTATCATTTTATCTTTTATATCATAAAGCCCTACCTTATCTATACTATCTAATACGATTTCTTTATCTTTGCCGCTAAGACTTGAAAATACACTATTAGAATAAGCATATCTTCCAAGAGCTACTGTTTCATATATAGTATATGGAAAATAAATTTGAGATATTTGACTCATTAAAGCAACCTTAGTTGCAAGATGTTTTCTATCAAAAGAAGATACTTCTTTGTTATCTATCTTTATACTGCCTTTATAATCAATTATGTTTGCAATAGATTTCAAAAGCGTGCTTTTACCACATCCATTCGGTCCTACTATGCAAAGATTTTCACCATTTTCAACTTTTAGGTTAATATTTTTTATAATATCAATTTCATCATAGCCACAATAAAGATTTTTAATTTCTAACATAATTTTACCTACCTTTCTTTGAATTAAAATACACATATGCAAAGAATGGTGCTCCTATAAGTGCTGTTATCGCTCCTACTGGTAGTTCTGCTGGTGATATTATTGTTCTTGATATCAAATCAGTAATAACCATTAAACATCCTCCAAATATAAAAGACATTGGTATAACATAACTATGTTTTGAACCAAATACTCTTCTAACTATATGTGGTGCTATTAAATCAACAAAACCTATTGTTCCACTTAAAGATATCGCCGCACCTGTTAATGTTGTTGAAAATATGAATAACCTTTTTTTAACTTTAGTAGTGTCAACTCCAACAGCTTTTGCTTGTTCTTCTCCAAATGTTAATATATCCATTTCTTTTATATATTTTAGTACTCCTAATATGCCAATCAATAAAAATGGTATAAGTGCCTGTACATATGACCAACCTTTCATAGAAAAGCTTCCCATTTGCCAAAGTGTTATACTCTTTATATCTTCACTAAATAATGCCGTCATTGTTGTTAAAAGTGCATTTACAAATAATGCAAATACCATTCCAGCAAGTATTATAGTATTATTTGACATAGTCTTGTCTATTTTTCCACTAAATACAATAACTAAATATACAGTTAAAAGTCCAAATAAAAATCCAACCATCGGTAATGTTAAACCACCTAAAAATGGTATAGATATTCCAAGGACTATAACAAGTCCAGCACCCAATGATGCTCCTGAGGATACCCCTAGTGTATATGGAGATGCTAATTCATTTTTAAGTATAGACTGCACAACCGCTCCACTTACTGCTAAACATCCTCCAACCATAAATGCAAGTAGCACTCTAGGAAGTCTGATTGTCCATATTATAGATATATCTTTTAGTTTTATATTATCTCTTAATGGAATATTTAACATTTTATTCAGCAATATGTTAGCAGTATCTAATATATTAATGTTTGAACTTCCTATAGAAATTCCCATGCATATAATTAAAAATACTATAGGTATACATAAAATTATTAAGTTTTTATTTTTGCTCATGCTCTCTTTTGTAAATAGCCTTAACTATTTATTTCTCCTTTTATCTGTCTGATTTTTGTATGTAGGGTTTTAAAAAAGCATACTCTGAGAGTATGCTTGATTTTCATTAACGAAACTCCTAGTAAGCCCACCCTCAGAAGGTACTAGTTAAATATTTGGCAGTTCTCCCGGCTCAACGTCATTCTACTATCTCACCTTCCCGATTTCTCAGTGGTATATAAGATTTCGTCAGTTTTACGGTTACTGGGGTAGCTTAGAAATTTCATCTAATTCCCTATTAAGTCAATTGACACCTAATATTTTTTATGTATTTTTTCGCCATTGTTACTTGTATACGGATAAACTTCTTTATTATCTATATCTTTATTATATAGAAAGTTTTTAAGTGTATCAACTATATTAACATATTCCCCTACTGTTTTTTTACTAATTCTAATATAAATATATTATAATGTATAATTATGTATTTTTCGTGTCAAAATTGTGTCAATATTTTGTCATAATCACTTCTTTTTAATAGTATTCTTGGATTTTAAAAAGACCATCCATGATATATTATCTTGAATAGCCTTTGGTAATTTTTAATTTAAGATTTCGTCAATTTTAATGAGTTTCCAAGTGGTGAGAAACACATTTCTTTACATCTAACTTTTAGATTTTATACAGTTTGTTCTTCATATTCAAAATTTTTAACTTCTTCATCTTCAAGCAATCTTATTAGCTTTTTATCAAATACAAATAAAAGTATTGCACATATGAATAAAACGATTGGAATCGCAACATACGCCTGCATTATAGTGAATTTTGAAGTAAACGCGTACAGATAGCTATATGATTTTCCAGCTAAAAATGTAGCAAAAGTCCAAACACCAAGTAATACAGAGTAAATTTTGTTTGGTGCATATTTAGTTACAAAAGAATTACCAAGTGGTGAGAATAGCATTTCACCTATACTTAGAAGCACTCCAAATGCACAAAGGTAAACAAGACTAGCTTTAGATGAAGCACCTGCGCCTACACCTCTTGAAATCTCTGCAAATACAAGCATTAAGAAAGACATACCAAGAAAACTAAGACCTAGCGCTAATTTTTTAAATAAGCTCAAATCACCTTTAGGTCTCTTTGATAGCTTGAACCAAAGTGCACCAAGTACTGGTCCAAGAGCAATACATGTAAATGAATTTAGTGAGTCAAACCATGAAAGAGGAACTTTAAATCCACCTACAGTCATATTTATGAACTGACCACCATAATCATAAGCAGCTAAATAAGTTAAGTACCAAAACACCCAAAATAATACTGAAAACATAGATACAAGTATAATAGCAAAAACCTTTTTTTTGTCAGTTTTTGTCAATGGTTTAACTTCAGTTTCAACTTTGTTTTCAGTGCTCTTTCCAGCTTTAAATGGTTTTTTTCCTACTTCTCCAAGGAATTTCGTACCAAATAAAAACCAAAGACAATTAATTGCACAAATTATACTACACACTTTAAAAACAGGTCTAAAACCTTGAATGTCACCGTGTGCAAATGTTGTTGCTATAAGAATCCCTACAGCTATAGTTCCTATAAAAGCTCCCATATTAACAAAAGAGTATTGCAATGAAAATGCTGAATCTAGCTGTTCTTTATCCTTAAACAAAGATCCACTAATTGCAGCAACATTACCTTTAAAAAGGCCTGTACCTATAGCAACAAATATTACCAATATATTCATACCAGTAACATCTGTTGCAGTTGCTCCAAAGTGATATCCTACAGCCATCAAAGCCAATCCTACTGGAATACAGTATCTTGCTCCTATATATCTATCAGAAATATATCCTCCGATAACTGGTGCAAGATATGTAAATGCAACAAGATTTGATTGTATTAGTGCGCCTTCAACTTTTGTAAAACCTAATCCACCTGTTAGCACAGTAGCAGTTACAAAAGCAAAAATTAGATACTTGGCAGCATAATATGCCGCTCTTTCTAACATAAATGCGATAGAACAAACATAAAAACCAAAAGGTTTCCTATTTTTTACCGTAATTTCACTCATAAATTTCCCCCTAATGTAAATTTTTAATTTTGTCCCGTATACGGCTTTATTCACTTTCTTTTTTTATCATTCAAGTGATTAGCTAAATTTTCATATACAAGTTTATGATAACTGTTTAAATACAGCTTTTCATCACTATTTAGTATTTCTGTATTACTTGATATTGAATTTAAATTCAAATTTATTTTTAACAATGGGTTTCGCAATTACCTAATATTTTCTATATTAAAAAGACACCCTATAGTTTAGGGAGACCCTTTTACTATACTTCTTTAGTGTATTCTTTTAACCATTGTCTTTCTTCATCATTTAAAGATGGAGATACTTTGTCATAAACTAACTTATGATAATAATTTAAATACTCTTTTTCTTCCTTATTCATTTCATTAATATCTATTGCATCTAAATCTATTGGTGCAAATGTTACAACTTCAAACTCCATAAATTGTCCATATTCATTCTTTTCAGCTTTTCTAACAACTAATTCATTTTCTATTCTTATACCATGAGAACCTTCTATATATATCCCTGGTTCATTAGTAGTTAACATACCTTCTTCTAATACAGCACTATCAAACCTTTCTGGTATTATTCTCCATCTAAATCCATTAGGTGCTTCATGTATAGCTCCAACAAATCCTACACCATGTCCTGTTCCACACTTGTAATCTATTCCCATATTCCACATTGGCCTTCTTGCTAATATATCTAAGTTATATCCTCTAACTCCATATAAGAATTTAGCCATTGATAAATTTATCATACCTCTTAATACAGCTGTAAAATGTATTTTTAATTCATCACTTAATTTACCTAGTGCTATAGTTCTAGTTATATCTGTAGTTCCATCAAAATATTGACCACCTGAATCTATTAAGAATAAATGCTGTGGTTGTAATTTATAATCAGTTTCTTCAGTTGCGCTATAGTGCATCATAGCTGCATGTTCTTTATATCCTGCTATTGTACTAAAACTTGGCTCTATAAAGCCTTCTTGTTCTCTTCTTAAATCTTCTAATTTCTTAGCTGCACTCATTTCCGTTATTTCTATTTTACCTATATTTTGCTTTAACCAGTACATAAACTTAGTAAAGGCTACACCATCTTTTATATGACTATTTCTTATATTTTTTAACTCTACTTCGTTCTTTTCTGCCTTAAAGAACATTGTTGGATTAAATTCGTCTACCTTTTCAACTTCACTTGGTATGTTATTGTATATAGCATAATTTATCTTAGTCGAATCTAATAATATTTTCTCATTCTTATTTAAAGTTTTTATAAATTCATAGATATCGTTATATGGCTTTATTTCAACATTTTCTTTACCTAATTCACTTAATATCTCATCATTTAACTTATTTTTATTTACAAATAAATAAATTTTATCTAATGTTATTAGTGCATAAGAAAGTACTACAGGATTAAATTTAACATCTCTACCTCTTATATTAAATAACCAAGCTATATCATCAAGAGTAGTTATAACATGATTTGTTACATTCTTTTCTTCCATTTTCTTTCTTAATCTAGCTAACTTAGAGCTGAAAGTTTCTCCTACATATCTTACATCCAATAAAAATGCTTTATTATCTGATAAGGCAGGTCTATTTTCCCATATGTTCTCTATTAAGTCATATTCATATACTATATTTATATTTTTTTTAGCTAACTTATCAGCTAAGTTAATTCCTTCCTTCGCACATACTACTCTACCATCAAAACCTAATATTTTATCTTGTGGTATAGCATTATATAAATATTCGTCAGTAGTCGGTACTTCTTCTTCTCCCATTTTAAATAACTTTATCCCTGATCCTTTTAATTCTTTTTCAGCTTGTATAAAATATCTTCCATCTGTCCAAAGACCAGCTTCTTCTTGAGTAACTACTACAGTACCTGCAGATCCTGTAAATCCTGATATAAATTGTCTAGATTTAAAGTAATCTCCTACATATTCACTTTCATGATTATCTGAAGATGGTACTATGTACGCATATATATTTTTTTCATTCATTTGTTTTCTTAATTCACTTAATCTACTCTTTATGTCCATAATAATCCCCCTAATATTATGTATTTATCATTTAATACATTTTTTGTTATTCTTTTACATATTTTATAATAACATGTAGTGATAACGTTCTCAAGTTATATTTAAAAATTTTTTATATATGTAAAATTTTTTTTATTTATTATGAAAAATATCAGTTAAATCTATCTGTAACATAGCTGATATATTTAACTTACCATTTTAAAATATACAAAAAGGGCTACTAAAATTTAATAGCCCTCTTTGTATATTTAAGTCTTTTTAGTTGTTTATATCTTTACTTTTATATGTTTTATAACTATGCATAAACTCTCTACTATTAAATATATATTTCCCACCTATTTGCGTATAATATTGTCCTGTCGAATCATATATATCTTTTATTTTTTGGGTTAAATTTTTATGATAATATCTAAGTTCTTTAAACTCTTTTTTTAGTCTATCAGCTGTCATCCAAACTTTATTTGAAGTTATATCAGCTAATTTTATATTTTCAAATTTTATAGAATTTTTTTGAGCATATACATATAGTTCTGCCAATATTTCTTGTGAATTCTCATTGGTAAGGTCATGCTTAAGCTTTTTATAACTTATAGCGCCCATAGAATCTATACCTTTTTCTTCTAATCTTTCTTGTTTTATAAGAGCTTCTAAGGGTTGCCTTTTTATATATACATAAGATGTGTCTTCAAGTACATATTGACCTCTATGATATTTTGCAGGTCTATAAATCACAAGTATTGGACTATAATCTCCATTAGTTTCTTCATCATTCAAGTCAATTATATCTTCTTTGTTTTTAAGATCATGATCACTAGATATAGAGCCATACCTAGACTTAGATTTTAGTGAATACATACTGGCATCTTTTATATGTTTTATTACTTCATTTACATAATCTTTATCTACTATATCATCCATGTTATATGAATTATTCACATAATTATTTGCTAATTCTTCTTTCATAGCATTTATTTCTTGCAATTGTACTGAAAAACATGCACAAATATTTTTTAATCTTTCTTCTATTTTATTTATATCAACATTTATATAAGGTAATATTTCATCTAAATTTTGTTCACTTTTAATTTTCATAAGTTGATTTCCTATAATACTATAAGTAACAGTACTATTTTCATCAAATAAGTATTTATTTATATTTTCTTTTAAACTTTCTATGCTAGAATATATTCTAATATATTCTGTTAATATGCTCATTCCTTTATCTAGTATTTCTTTTGGTATATTTATGTAAGTGCTATTTTCTTTAACACATAAATTTAATTTGTTATTTTGCATTATATCTTTTATGTCTTTTACTTCAAAACCTTCTGTCATTTCACTTCTCCTTACTATATTATAAGTTTAAATTTAAAGTCATATATAATTATATCATGAATTATATTTTATAGTGGGAATTTCGCTTTTGTTACGTTAAATAATATAAAAAAACATATGAAATCAAATTTGACTTCATATGCTTTATATTTATAATAAGCTTATTATATCTTTTTTTAGTTTTATAATATTTTCTAAATTATCATCATTATAGTGACTCTTATCAATTATAAACTCTTTTTTAACACTTGCTGGTTTTTTTGATATTACACAAATCCTATCTGATAACATTATAGCTTCATCAATATCATGAGTTATTAAAAGTATAGTAGAATTAACTCTATTCTTAACTTCTAATAACCACTTTTGCATAGATAATTTTGTAATAGAATCAAGCGCTCCAAATGGTTCATCTAAAAGCATTATATCATTAGAATTTATAAAAGTTCTTAAAAAATTCGCTCTTTGCTTCATCCCACCTGACAGTTCATTTGGATATTTGTTTTCATATCCACTTAAACCAAATGTAGTAAAGTAATCTTTTACTTTTTTATGTGCTTCTCTTTTTTTAAGAAACTTATTCCCAAATCCTTTTTCTTTCTTAATAGTCAACGGTAAGCTTACATTATCTATTATAGTTTTATGTGGTAATAAAAGGTCTTTTTGATACATATAACTTAGTCTTCCGTCTATATTTATACTTCCACTATTGTAGTCTATTAAATTTGCAACTACATTAAATATAGTACTTTTCCCACATCCACTTGGACCTAATATACTTACAAATTCACCTTCATAAACCTTTATACTTATATTTTTTAATACTTCTGTTTCTTCATAGCTTTTAGATATATTTTTTATATCTATCTTTACTTTTCTATTGTGGCAAGAATTCATTACTATATGCCTCACTAGGCTTTAAGTCTTTATTTATTAACTTATATTCTTTTAAGAATTCTGTATAATTATTCCATACACTATCCTTCATTTCACCCCATCTACTAGCATCATCTATATACTTATCTGCTAAGTACTCTTGACTTTTTATAGCTAATTTTTCATCTATTTCTGGTGCATGTTTTACTAATATTTTAGCAGCTTTTGTTGGATTTTCTATTGAATATTCATATCCTTTAGCTGTAGCTTTCAAGAATTTTTTAGCAAGTTCTGGGTTTTCATTTAATAATTTTTCATTAGATATTATAAGTGGTGTGTAATAATCAAGTCTTTTATCTACTTGTCCCATTGGTATAAAGTTTAAATCAATACCACGTCTATTAGCCTCTACAACATCCCATCCTTCAAATATCCATGCAAAATCTATATTTTTACTTGTAGCAGTAAAAAAGTCATCTTGTCCAATATTTACTACTTTTAATTTACTAAAATCTTTATCTTCTTTTTTCATAAGTGCATTTAATATTGCATCTTCAGAAGGAGATCCCCATCCTCCATAAGTTTTACCTTCAAAATCTTTAGGTGATGCTATGTTTTTATCCTTAGGAGAAGCAAATCCTGAAGTATTATGTTGTATAACTGTTGCCACTGCTTTTATTGGAAGTGAATCTTCACTAGTTTTAGCAAAAGTTACTTCTTCTTGATAACTTATTCCAAAATCAGCTTTTCCTGTAGCAACTAAAGTTGCAGCTCCTCCTTCAGGTGGTTGTACTATTTCAACATCTAGACCTTCTTCTTTATAATATCCATTTTCAAGAGCAACAAATAATCCTGTATGATTAGTATTTGGTGTCCAATCTAGTACCATTGTTACCTTTTCATTTTTTGATTCTTCTTTGTTCGTATCTGTATTTTCATTTTTATTTGAACATCCACTAAGTACACTCATTGTAAGTACACTTACAAGTCCTAAACTTACTAATTTTTTTAATTTCATAAAATCCTCCCTATATATTATGTCTTAAGGCTATTTTTTTAATAGCTTGTACTATTACTACAAATATCAAACTAAATATTATTACTAATATAGTAGATGCAAAAACTTTATCTAATGCATATGCACTCTTTGATCTTACCATATATACACCTAACCCTTTTGTTCCACCTAACCATTCTGCTACAGTTGCAGCAACTACGGTATAAGTTGCTGATATTTTAAGCCCTGAGAAAAATTTATCCATAGCCATTGGAAATTTAAGATGTATAAATGTAGATAATTTACTACTATTCATAGTTTTAAATAAATTCAAATAATCCTTGTCTATATTTTCCATACCATCTACAAAACTTATAAGTATTGGGAAAAAACAAGTCATAGTTACCATTATAACTTTAGGCAACATATCAAATCCAAACCATATTATTAAAAGTGGTGCTATTGCAATAGTTGGTATCGTTTGCGATACAACCATGATAGGATATACACATTTCTTGAAAATGGGTATGAAATCCATAAGTATTCCCATAGTTAAAGATAGTATTATAGCTATTATAAATCCTATTGTAGCTTCATTTAAAGTGGTTATAGTGTTAACGTATAAGTTTAAGTAATCTTTATAAAATACCTTCAGTATATCTGTTGGAGCTGGTAATATATATTGAGGTACATTTTGTACTTTGACTATTGCTTCCCATATAATTAACAAAACTAAAAATGTAGCTATAGGATATAAGCTATTTTTTACTTTATCTATGGTTTTTAAGTTTTTCATTTATAGTTATTCCCCCAGCTTTTTCATCTATCCTAGCTGTTGTTATAACTCTTTCGCAACCAAGATTAAAAGGAATTCTATGTATTACCTTTAAAAGGTCAAATACTTCTTCAAATTCTCCTTCTATTGTTGTACTCATCGCACCTATTTCATGTTTAAGTCCACTTTTTTGAATTTCTTCTATACATGCATCTACTACTTTATACATTTCTTCTTCTCCTGCATAAGGTCTTAAGGGCATTACTGCTACATCTACTATTACCATATAGTTCACCATCCTTTAAAGTTAATTTTTATTCATATACATAAATTCCAGTTTCTTGTCATAAATTAAGCCTATATATCCAAAAATATACTAAAAATTATTTTATAAATTTCGTAATATATTTAAATCTTATAGTTTAATCAAAAAGGTCTTATCCAACTAGGATAAGACCTTACAAGCTCTTTTTATATAAGCTATTTTATCTCCCTACGCTGGCATTATCCAAACAGGTTAAAGGGTCGAGATTTGTATCTCCTCTCAGCTGACTAGCTCCCCAAAATATGTATTTTCAACTTGATTATACTATACTTATCAAATTTTAACAATTATTTTATATTTGTACTTACTTATTAATATTTCATATACTATAATAAGTATATATTGCTTATTAAGGAGGTCATTATGATTAACACCCTAAAAAATAAATTTAAAAACTATAAACCGTATATAAACGGACATCAAAATATGAAAAAAGCTTCTGTTCTAATTCCTATTGTAAAAAAGGATAATAGTTACTATATATTGTTTCAAGTTCGTTCTAAAAATTTAAAAACTCAACCTAATGAAATATCATTTCCTGGTGGAAAAATAGAACCTAATGAATCCCCACTTGATGCAGCTATTAGAGAAACCTGTGAAGAACTTGGTACTAATAAAAACAATATTGATATTATATCTGACCTTGATTTACTTATTACACCTGCAAATTTAATAATACATCCTTATGTAGGATATATAAAGGATATAAGTAATCTAAATATAAATAAAGATGAAGTAGATCATATATTTTTAGTTCCAATTTCATACTTACTAAAATATGAGCCTAGTTATTATAACAATGAAATCAAAATTATTCCGAATGAAAATTTTCCATATGATATTATTCCCAATAATCATAACTATAAGTTTGATAGTGGTAATTATCCTGTACTCTTTTATGAATATGAAAACTATATCATTTGGGGAATTACTGCTAAAATTCTTGAAAATTTCTTGATGCTAATAATGAATTAGTAGTACATTGCCCAAACTTAGGTTCAAAAAACATTTAAATTATACTAAAAAATACCTTATATAGTAGACTTTTTTAATTGTCTATTGTATAGGGTATTTTTTAGTATTTTTATAGCTTGTTATGTTAATTTTTTATCTACTAAATTCTTCTATAAATATCTTTACTAATTCTGGGTCAAATTGCGTTCCTGAGCACTTTTTAATTTCTTTTATAGCTTCTTCGTTACTCATTTTCAACTTATAGGCTCTTTCACTAGTCATTGCATCATAAGAGTCTGCTATACAAATTATTCGCGATAAAAATGGTATTTTTTTACCTTTCAAACCTAAGGGATATCCTTTTCCATCCCATCGTTCATGATGTGATAATATATTGTTTGCAACATGTGCTATTTCATAATTAGATTTAGCTACTCTATAACCTTTTTCTGTATGAGTTTTGATTATATCAAACTCACCATCCGTAAGTTTCTCCGGTTTTGATAATATTTCATCTGGTATTCCTATTTTACCTATATCATGTAATTTAGCTGATAATATAAGTTCCTTCATTTGACTAGAATTAAGTTCCATACTATCACCTAATTTTTTTACATAATTAACGACTCTATCTGTGTGTTGCTTAGTTTCTAGACTTTTTTCTGTGAGAGATTCATTTAATGCATTTAGTATTCTTTTTTTAGAACCAATATGACTTGGAAGTTTCTCTTTGTATAACTTTTCTTCCGCTTCTTTTAATATATCATTTATATTTTGGTTAATGTTAGTTTTTGTTGCACATCCTAAAGATATCCTAAGTGGTATAGATGTATATGATTCTTTTTTACATGCGCTCTTAATTTTATTACATATTTCATTTGCTTCTTCATGTTCTGTATTTGGGAGTAATATAACAAATTCATCTCCACCCCAACGCACTATCAAGCTTTCTTTTTTGCAAACTTTTTTTAGTACATTAGCTGTTTGAACTAAAAGTTCATCTCCTTTTAAATGACCTAGTGTATCATTTACAATTTTCAATCCATCTACATCTCCCATAATCAAACTAAGTGGAAGATTATTCCCTGCATTTAAACTTTTTATTTTTTTATCAAAATATGCTCTATTGTAAACATCTGTAAGCTTATCTGTATAACTAATTTTTTTTAATTCTCTTTCAGTTAAAACCCTTTGGGTTATATCTCTCGATACACCAACTATTCCCCATACATTTTTTTTCTCATCTAATATAGGTGCTTTTATACTCTCCATATACTTTATCTGTCCATTATCTTCTATATTTATACGGTTAACCTGTTTTTCTTTATTTTTTATAACCCTCTCATCAGTTACTAAAACATCCCTTAACAATTTAGGACTTGAAGTCATATCATTATCTTTTTTCCCTATAACTTGTTCTTTACTACATTTATAATAATCTTTTGCAAAAGCTATATTGCAATCTAAATATCTGCCATGTATATCTTTGTGAAAAATGGAATCTGGAATTGTATCTATCAATGTTTTCAATAAATTCTTTTGCTTAATTGTTTCTTCTTCATATTTTTTTCTTTCAGTTTGATCTTGTAATATACCCAAGTATACTACTATTTTATTTTCTTTTTTTATTGGAGCTATATAACATTCTAAAAACACTTCTTCTTTATACCCTGTAAATAATTTAGGTCTACCTAGTTTTTCAACTTCTTTATAATTCTCTGTGAATTCTTTACCAAGTTCTTTCCCATATATATCATAAACTGTTTTGCCTAATATATCATTTTTAGACATATTTAAGCTATCACAAAAATATTGATTTGCAAAAATAAAATTCCCTTCACTGCTTCTTAACCATATAGAATACGGAATTGTATCTAGTAAAATCTCTAATATATTATCAAGCATATTTATCTCTCCTGAATTTTCTAAATTTATTGTCATTTATATAATACCATAAAATTTAATTTTATTTTTATATATTTTAATATAAGATAAAATTATTTTTTTGTCTTATATTAGTGTTTTTTGTTTAAATCCACAAAAAAAATCCTTAAGATTTTATCTTAAGGATTTTTTTGTTCTATTTTACTAATATTCCGTTTAGTGAGAATGTATTTGCACTAATTATTTTTATCATAACTAACTTTCCAACTAAATCTTTACCTTCAGATTCAAAGTTTACTAATTTATTTTGTCTAGTTCTTCCTGCAAACTTAGCATCATCTGTTTTACTTTTTCCTTCAACTAAAACTTCAACAACTTTATCAATGTAGCTTTGGTTTATATCAGCGCATATTTCATTTACTTTATTTAATACTCTATTAAATCTCTCATGCTTTAAATCATCGGGTATTTGATTCTCCATTTGTGCAGCTGGTGTTCCTTTTCTCTTTGAATATATAAATGTAAATGCAGAATCATATCTTACTTTTTCTACTACATCTATTGTATCTAATAAATCTTCTTCCGTTTCCCCCGGGAATCCTATCATTAAATCTGTAGAGAATGAAATTCCTGGAACTTCCTCTTTAGCTTTTTCTATTATATTTAGATAGTATTCTTTAGTATAGTGTCTATTCATTTTCTCAAGTAGTGAACTACTTCCACATTGAATTGGTAAGTGTAAGTATTCACATACTTTATTACAATCCCTCATTGCATATATAACTTCATCAGATATATCCTTAGGATGAGATGTCATAAATCTAACTCGTTCTATTCCTTCTACATCATTTACCATCCTTAAAAGCTCTGCAAATGTTATAGACTCTTCTAATGTTTTTCCATATGAGTCAACATTTTGTCCAAGCAATGTTATTTCTTTTGTTCCATTCGCTGCTAATTCTTTTATTTCATTCATTATATCTTGCGGAGTTCTACTTCTTTCTCTTCCTCTTGTATATGGAACTATACAGTAAGTACAGAAGTTGTTACATCCATACATTATATTTACGAATGCTTTAAGTTCAAATTTCCTAGTACTTCTAAGCCCTTCTACAACTTCTCCGTCAACATCCCATACATCAACCAACATTTTTTTAGTGTCCATTGAGCTTGTTAATAATTCTGGAAACTTGTATAAGTTATGTGTCCCAAATACTAAATCTACATGTCTATATTTTGACTTTAATTCTTTAACAACATGAGGTTGTTGCATCATACATCCACATACAGCTATTTTTAAATCTGGATTCTTTCTCTTTTGCAACTTTAGTTGTCCAAGATTTCCATAAACCTTAAGCTCTGCATTTTCTCTTACTGCACATGTGTTGTATATTATTAAATTACATTCCTCTGCGGTCATACCTCTTTCATATCCCATTTCATCAAGCATTGCACATAATTTTTCAGAATCGTGTTCATTCATTTGGCATCCAAATGTTTGTACTAAATACCTTGGTTTAGTTTTATGTATAGCATAATATCTTGAATTTTGCTCGGCTATTGCCTCTATAAATCTATCTTGTTCTTGAATTTTCTCTATAGGAACTTGTACTTGTTTTCTTTTACTCATATATAATCCTCCCCCAGTTATTGCTGCCTTAAGTGCTTTATTTATATAAAATTTCCCTCTAATATTTTAATAAGTTCATTTAAAACTTATTATATCAAATTTATACGACATTTTAAAGATATTAACTTTAAGTTTTACGCATCAATATTTCTATATTGGTAATACTAATTTATTATATGATTTTGAAAGGAAAATAAAAATGATTGTAGTATTAATAAGAAGTATTTTGCTATATATAGTCGTTTTATTTGCACTAAGGTTTATGGGTAAAGGTGAAATAGCAGAAATGAACTCATTTGATTTAGTTATAACTCTTTTGATTGCTGAAGTTGCTGCAGTTCCTATGGAAAATAACAACATACCTATAATCAATGGTATAGCAGCCGTTACAGGTCTTGTTGTTATGCAAATAGTTATTTCCTATATTACATTAAAAAGTAAGATTTTCAGAGTATTTCTATCTGGCAAACCTTCCATACTTATTGATAAAGGTGAAATAAATTATAGGGAATTAAAAAAAGAAAGAGTTAGTATTGATGAACTTTTAGAACAGCTTCGCATACTAGGTTATTTTAAAATAAGTGATGTTCAATACGCTATCCTTGAAACTGATGGTAGCTTAAGTGTACTACCAAGTGCTTTCTATGATGGTGCTCCGTCTAGAGATTTTAATCATTTACCTTTATCTTTGATAATAGATGGAAGAGTTATAAAACACAATATTGAGCTTATTAATAAGGATATTGATTGGTTGATTGAAGTTTTAAGGTCTAACCATATCGAAAGAATAAAAGATGTACTTATTTGTGTATTAGATGAAAATGATAAAATATTTATCCAACAAAAGAAAAACTAACTACATTGAGGTGATTATCTTTGAAGTCTTTAATTTATATATTAATATGGACTACACTATTCATATTATTTGGATTTTATGTTAATAGTGAAATTTATGAATTTAGAGATGAATATACATCTAAAATTGATATAATAGAAGTTCATATAAAACAAGATGATTGGGAAAGTGCAAAATCTGAATTAGATAAATATAATAAGGATTTTTATGGTGAAAAAAACAGTTGGTATAAACTATTAAATCATGATTATTTTGATAGTGTGTGTTTATATTTAGACATATTAGATGGGTCTATTTATTCAAAAGATAAATCTATGTCTTTTGAGCAAATCGTAAGAATAAAAACTACATTAGATAATATTTTAGAAAGTGAGAAATGTGATTTAGATCATATATTCTAAACTTATGGAGAATGTGCATAGATTTGTGTGAATATAATTTTTGAATACCTGATATTACTGGAAATAATCAATTCCAGTAATATCAGGTATTTATTAGAAATACTAATAAACATACCTTTTGGATACATTCCAATTACTTGGTCCTCTATTCCTGTCAAATCTATCTACATCCTCTCATAAAAAGCTCAAATGTATTAATCCTCTGAGATTTTTTATATTTCTAAATTTATTATTGAGTTGCTTGACCACCTGGGGCACCTTTTCCTCCAGGTCCTCCCATACTTTTAGCAGTTGTTGCTCCATCTTGAGTAATATTAGTTATAACCTCTGACACTGTTTCAGTACCAATATTAGTTCCCCCTGAATACTTTTCATCTGAATATAATCCATCTGTAGATTTTCCAGTTGAACTTCCACCAACAGATACAGAGTATTTCCCATTAGACTTAATATTTGAAGTAGATACTACAACTGATTGATATGCTTTAGCTGGTGCAAAAGTTAATATATCTTTTCCATCTTCAGATTGTACATTTACAATAATATTTGCTTCTTGTGATGTTAAACTTATATTTATAGTTTTTTGAGATGATGAACTGCTTGGTGTTTGAGCCATACCAGCACTTCCAGCTGCAATTAGGGTTCCCCCACTTATATCAAATGTTCCATCATAATCTAAGCTTCCATTTCCATTATTTGTAGGACCATTTACTATTACTGTACCATCCTTCATATTAACATTTCCATTTGAATCTAGACCATCACCATTTGAATCTACATATACATACCCACCATTAATATTTATTTGTGCTTTTAAAGATGCATTAGATTCATGTTGACCCGAGTTAGTGTCAACAGATGATTCGCTATTTGCGTTTGATGCATTTATACCATCATCACTTGCAGTAACATGTATGCTACCATCATTAATATTTATTACTTCACTTTCAATTCCTTCGTAAGATTTAGATACCTTTATATTTCCTCCATTAATTGTTAATTCAGAATCTGAATGTATACCATCCTCTCCAGAAGATATATTCATAGTCCCTCCGTTTATTTTTATACTATTATTTGAATGAATAGAATCATCACATGAATCTATCTTAATATTTCCACTTTCAATAATTATATTAGAAGATGCTTTTATAGCTTTTTTACTAATAGCTTCTGTATTTTCACTACTATTTTCATCTGGCATTTCTGGTTTCTCGCTCATGCTTACATTCATGTCTTTGTCTGGCATCTCTGGTCTTTCTCCCATATTAACATTCATATCTTGACTTGGCATATCTGGTCTTGGTCCCATATCTTCACCTGGCACGTTATCATTTCCACTCTTCAATTTAGTACTCTTTTCACTACCTCCACCTGAGTTTATAGTTATGTTACCATCCTTAATTAAAGCTTGTGTTTCTGCTTGTATTCCATCTTCACCAGAAGTTATATTTATTGTTCCACCTTCGATAAACACATACCCTTTAGTTTCATCTTTATCATTATTTGATTGCATTCCATCTCCATTAGACTTGATAGTTACATTTCCATCTGTTACATTGATACAATCCTTACCTTTTATACCATCCTTCTTTGCATTAACTACTATATTACCACTTTGAATTTTCAATTTATCTTTACTTACAATACCATTATTATAATTTCCATTTACAATAAGCTTTCCATTTCCTATAAATACAAGATCCTCGTTACTAAATATCGCTCCATTAGGCTCGTCTGTAGACTCATTTTCAAATATATATTTTTCTCCATCTGTTATATTATTTTCGGTACCATCTGCTAAAGATACTATTACTTTTTTAGCATTCATAGCATAGATAGGAGAACTAGTAGAACTAGTTATATCTACTCCATTTAGAATAATATATACCTTATCTTCTTTACCTGCATCAACTATTATTTGTCCATCATCTAACTTCCCACTTATACTATAAATTCCTGCTGATGTAATAGTTATCTTGTTATTTTCTATTTTTGCTCCTTTTCCTTCAATGGTTGTTTTACTTCCAAGTTTTATAAAAGTATCTACTTCTCCTACACTCTCACTTTTCATAGACGCTATATTAATTGATGAATTTGCAGTACTTTCAGACTTACTAGTATCATCCTTTTTAGAACATGCTGTCACACTTACACATAATGAAAGTGCTGATATCATCGTTATAAATTTCTTATTCATAGTTTTTTCTCCTTAAGTTTTAATTCATATAAATTTAAATAGTTATTTTTATTTGATAAAAATAGAGTATCATTTATACCTTAATCTAATCTTAAAAGAGAAAATAAAAATAAAAGCCACATTGACTATTTAATCAATATGGCTTTTAAATTATTATTTCATTAAACTTTACATTTACTTCATATCATATAATTTTAGATACTAGTATATCTGTTCTTCTATTTACAATCTACTGCATTCATTAACTGATATCGTCTCAATTATTTTCTCTTCATACCTCTTATGAAAGCTTTACTGTTCTTATGAACTTTCAAAGACTCACATATTTTTTGCAATGATTTATTATATGTAAAATCATTAAGATTATTATTTTTTAAATAATCTAGTGTTAGTTCTTCAAACTTAATATAACATATAGAAATTGCCCAAGCCACTGCCATTTTAACATAATATCCATCGTGCCTAATACTATCTAATTTTTCTATAACTAATTTTATATAATCGTCATCAATATAAAAATCAATCAGCATAACTATTCCAAATCGTACTTCAAATTCTTTATCAGATGAAAGGTATGGTTGTAAAAAATCCCATATTCTTTCTTTATTTTTATTTGTCATTTTTAACCCGACACAAAAACTATCACAAACAGACCAGTTATTGATCTTTGGTACAAAATCTACTATATATCCTAAAACATCTTCAATATCATTATCATTAACATAGCCAAGTACCATTCCTTGTAACATAATTTCTTCAAAGTACATTTCATCTGCATTTTCTAGATAACTACGCCAGTCTTTTTTTGCAATTTGTTTTGCAATTTTTCGCAAAGCAGGAAGGCGAACACCAAGCAAATTATCAATTCCTGGCAAAAGACTTGAAGAAAATTCCTTATATTCATCTTCTGCCAATTCAAAAAGTTGTTCTCTAATCTTTATATTCATAGTACTGCTCCTTATTAACAATTTTGGTATCGCTTCTCCATTTTTAAAAGCTGTTCTTTCATATTCAATCCCGCCGCATATCCAACAAGGCTACCATCTTTTCCGATTATTCTATGGCATGGAATTATAATTAAAATCGGATTTTTATTGTTAGCCATACCTACAGCACGAGCAGCTGTTGGCTTCCCAATCTTTTCTGCTAGCTGTTTATAACTATGCGTGTCTCCATATGGTATTCTCTGAAGTTCATCCCATACTTTTCTCTGAAAATCTGTTCCTTGCGGTGCAAGTCGAAGATCAAAGGCTAATCTTTTACCCGATAAGTAATCTTTAAGTTGATCTGCTGCCTCTTTAATCAGCGGAGTTTCTCTTATTTCCATCCCTTCTGATGATAATTTATCCGCTATATAAACGTTAGTAATACCTTCGTCATTTTGAGCAATTCCAATTCTTCCAATTTGAGTTTCATAATAAAATATATTTTTCATATAAATATCTCCATTTCTTAATTTATATTCCAACTATTTTTTTGCATTTTAAGATACATTATTTCATATATATATTATATCATCTTGTATTTATATCTGTAAAAATTTTCTTGTTATTTTCATTTTATATAATAATATAGAATAATCTGTAGAGCGACCAACACGGTTGCTCTTTCAATTCATCTAAAACATAGCCTTAAATACGAAAAAAAATATTACCATAACCTTATGATAATATCTTTTCTATTATTAATTATAAGAACAAGTTACAATTTGTTCTGTAATATCTGAATATACTACTAGACCTTTTGTATCATATACCTTAATTACATTTTGATTTACCCTATCACTACCCACAATCTCTCCTACTATGTTCTTACCTTCTCTAAGTTTATTTTCATTAAATATTACATCAGCTTTATTATCAAATAAAGCCACATAAAATATTCCCGTTTCAACTAAGTCTTGGAAGAAGTGGCTTCCATAAGATAGTTCTGGCATTAGGCCTTCATTACTATATGCAATTTCACACATAACGGACATATTGCATAATTCTGTAAAGTGAACAGGTACACCAAGTGAAGGAGTACTAGTTCCCCAACGGCCAGGACCCATTAACATTGCATTTTTATTTTTTAGTGCTGCATTTACAATACCTATTTGTCTAGCAATTGAGTACTTATCTGTCTGACTGAGATTGATATATTCTTTAGTTGAAACAAAAACTACATAGTCAATTGGGAGTCTTACATTACCACCCATAAAGTTACCAGCTGAAGAAAACAGACAAGAGTTCTTATCTAAAAGCTTTGAAACTTGCACAGTTTTACCTAATCCTTTAGTTTGAAGAGGTCTACATTGAACTATATTAAATTTAAAGTTACCATCTTTATTAAAGTTGGCTGTAAATTCTATATCAACCGGATGATTATATTCACTAGATAAAACAGATAAAATGCTTTTCATTACTTTAGGAAACTGAGTACTTTTTAGAACTTTTTGAAAGTCTAAAATGAATGGTGCCTTTGATGGATCTCTCCCACTTTGTTTTAGCATTCTTTCTGTTTCATAATCTTTACATCCGAAAATATTTAGGTTCGCTTTTATATCATTTTTTATAGCCTCATTTACATCAACTGTAGTAAGTTGGTTACTTTTAAGATTAAGTAAGTCTACGTAGTGTTGAGAGAATTTTTGTTGGTCGTCGTAATTAATAAGTGGTATTCTAATAGGATCATCTAGAGTAACAATTCTTGCATAGTCATTATTTATTCTGTCAACAGCTCTCGTTCCAAGTCCAAATACAAGCCTAAGCATACCTGCTTCCATATCTATACGCTTATTCCAAACATATAAATTAGATGAGTTTCCAACACCTGCAAGATGGGGGTAGAAATATTCACCGTAATAGTCACCAGATACCCTTTGCACCAATATAGCCATTTGTTCGTCACGTTTATCTAGTCCTCTAAGTTTTCTATAGTTAAGAGCATCATCATTCATAGTACTTGCATAGACAGTGCGAATTGCATCTTCAAAAGCTTGAAGTCTTTCTTCTGGGGTTCCCTGATTTACACAAAAAACACTTTCATATTTACCCGCAAAAGCATTCCCAAAGTTATCTTCAAGTAGTGAACTCGATCTAACTATAATAGGTGATTGACCATAGTATTCAAGCATATGCATAAATTGATCTTTATTCATTCTTGAGAAACATCCCAATCCTAATCTTTTCTTAAGCTCAGATGCATATTTAAAATATCCTTCTTCAGTTTTTTGTTTAATTCTAAGATCCCACATATCATTTTCAACTATATAAGAATAGAAAACATCCGCACCTATATAAAAAGAGTCATGAGGTTCTAGTAGAGGAGTAAAATATTCTTTATATTCCTCTACTTTTGTAATAATTCTAGTAGCTAAAAGCATACCTATACTTTTACCACCTATTAATCCTGTACCAATTTCACGAGAAGCAATTTGTACAACATCAGCAAGGTCAAAATATTTCATACACATATCGTGAATTTTAGAATTAGCTCCAATTAAAATAGTAATAAGAAGCTCTTTCATTTTTTCTCTAGTTTCAAAATCTTCATTTATAGAATTTTTAGCTTTATTATATGTTATTCTCCAATAACCAAGTCTTTTGCTACTCCAATTAAATTTCGAGAATAATTGTGCAGCATCGGCACTTGATGTAATTGAAATGGCAGTATCACCTATTATTTTATGAGGGAAGAACATAGTTGGAGAATAACGACCAGACACTTTTAGGGGATGGATATAAAAAATTTCTTCTACTTTGTAAACATCTAACAAAAGCTGAGTTGTCTCTCTGATTCCGGCAATTGTATCATAGGTGTGCGCATTTCTCATTACTGCAAAATATGCTATAGCATTAAACTGATAAATACAAGGGCAAGTTACCTTAAAAAAATTAGTGGTCATAAGATCTGAATACCAACATTGTTGCAAATCAGTTAGACTATCAAATATATAGAATACTTTAAATCCTTCATTTTTAATTATGTTATGAACTGTTGTTGTGAAATCTTCAAAACCAAGATATGGGTCTAATTCATAGACTTTAACTTCATCTAAATTATTGACAATAGGTTCATGTTGACCGAATCTTATATAAATTAGATTTTGCTTGTCAAGTTTTGCTTGCTCAACATAAGACTGAACTACATATTTATAATCTTCAATTGAATTAACTTGCCACACAACATTATCACCTAAGCGCAACATATCAATAGTTTGGTCAAAACCTTTCATCCCTGTACTTACACTGTCATATGTTCCCATAAAAAATACCTCCCTTATAGATTTATTTCTATGAGTTTATATACATAGAATCCTAAATAATTTTGAATTTTTCTATCTGCAACATTTTTAACTTTAGGTTTATTTTTCTTAGCTATTAATAGTATATTTTAAAAATTAGCATTTATGATAGTTCAATGAGTTGTTTTTAGTGGATTTCATGGTACTTCTTTAATAAGTACATATATAAATAATAAATTAGTGTTATAATAAGTTAGAAATGCAACAATAACATATCTAATTTTTTTGGAGGTACATATGAATATTTTAAAATGCTTATTAGTTTTTATACCTATAAGTTTTATAGGTGAATTTATACACTTACCACCTACAGTAATGTTTATTTTATCTGCTTTATCAATAATTCCACTAGCTGGTCTTATGGGAGAAGCAACTGAAGAAATATCTTTTTACTCTGGAGCTAAAATCGGTGGATTTTTAAATGCTACATTTGGAAATGCCACAGAGCTTATAATATCCTTCTTTGCATTAAAGGCTGGTTTATTTGATATTGTAAAATCATCTATTGCAGGTTCTGTAATAGGAAATATATTACTAGTACTTGGTGCTAGTATGTTATTTGGAGGGATAAAGCATAAAAACCAAAAATTCAATAAAAAAGTAGTCGAAGCATCTTCAAGTATGCTTTTATTTGCAGTTATAGGTCTTTGTATCCCTGCTGTATTTACACATACTATAGATTCATCACTTTTAAACACTAAATATGAAGGTCTTAGTATAGTAGTTGCAGTTATAATGTTTGTAATATACATATTAAGTTTATTTTTCTCATTTTTTACTCACAAGGATATATACTCAGTAAATCATGAAGAAGAAGGAACTGCTAAATGGTCACTAAAAAAATCTATAGCAGTATTAGCAATAGCTACTGTATTGATAGCCATTGAAAGTGAGTTCTTAGTTAGTGGTATAGATGCTATAACAGCAACACTTGGACTTAGTGAATTCTTTGTAGGTATGATATTGATACCTATTATAGGAAATGCAGCTGAACACTCTACAGCTATCTTTATGGCTATGAAGAATAAAATGGATGTAGCTGTTGAAATTGCAGTTGGGTCAAGTTTACAAATAATATTATTTGTAGCACCTGTTTTAATATTTTTAAGCTTACTATTCACTCCTATGAGTATAGTATTTAATCCATTTGAACTAGTCTCTCTTATCTTTGCAGTGCTTATAGTTAATAGAGTTGCTAGTGACGGAGAATCAAACTGGCTCGAAGGCGTTCAATTACTTTCAGTATATTTCATAATCGCTGCTGGATTTTTTATATTATAATTAGTATAAATTATAAAAACTCGACCTATTCTTGGTCGAGCTTTTTATTTGTATTTAATGATTATCAAATACTGAGAGTATATATCTATTTTTTGCTTCCTATCTGTCCAGCGATTATAGCTATTATGCTCATCCATATAAATACAGTAAAAGAAATTCTATATAAATCTATAACATTTGCATTTATATTTTCAAAAACATAGCCTATATATAAATTTATAACTCCAACTCCTACAAATTCAGATAAATTAACAATACTCATAGCTACTGCACAGTACTTAAAGGTAGTCTTTTCCTTAATATCTGTAAAAGTAAATAAGTGTGTTATACTAGCAAATCCTATAATAAAAAATGCTATTGGTAATATTATTATAGGTGGCTTAACCTTATAAACTACCACTATAATAGACCATATAACTAAGTATATAAAACCAGCTAGTTGAGCTATTTTTATAGGATTTATTTTTATATTCTTAGACGTTAAATTCATAATAAATGCCCCTGATATAATTCCATAAGATATAAAAGGTACTATAAATGCAGCTACACTGTCTTTCACTTTATAAACATCAATTATATATCTCATCCCCCAAAGACTTGATAAAGCTGTAGTGGTACCTGCTAATACAAACATTATAAAAAAATTATACCAAGTTGCTTTATTTTTGATTACTTCTCTTAAAGCTTCTTTTATAACTACCTTTTCTGATTCATCAAAGTCTGTATTACTATTATTTTCTTTAGGTTTATTCCTAACTATAATATATATTGCTATTCCTACAAGAATGCTTCCCATACCAATAATATAAAATGAATTCCTCCATCCTATGTATGAAACTAAAAATACAAGTGGAAATGTAGCAAATATAGATCCTGTATTTGCTATAAATGATCTTTTTGCAGATAAGTTAGAAAACTCCTCTACATTAAACCAATTTGCTTGTATTTTTAATATAGATACTAATAAAACTGATGTGCCTAGTCCTACAATTATACGAGAAATATATATAATCAAAAGATTGCTTGTTAATCCAAATAATATAGAACCCAATCCCGCTAATATCATACCTATACTGCTTACATGTCTAGGTCCATACTTGTCTACTAATATACCTGCTGGAATTTGCATGATTGCATATGAATAAATTGTGAATGATGCTATATTAGATATTTGAATGGTGCTAAATCCTAATCCATCTGATAAATTAGATGATATTACTCCTGTAGACATTCTAAGAAACATCATAAATATCAGGGATGTTGTTAGTAGCAACCATACTATCCATTTATATTTTAAATTTATTTTCTCCATTCTTAACTTCACCTCTATTATAGATTTATTTTAATTTTATAATAATTATTCCTTCCACCATATATGTTAAATATCTATCAAAATACTCATAAAAAATAAACCCACATCTTATTTGATGTAGGTTTATTTAATTCATTCTATATATGTTTCTTGATATTTTATTCTTATTATATATCTGAAACAATTATATCTTTCATCTTATCAATACAAGAATACTTTTATTTATTATTAAAAATAGACATTATTATTTCATCATAGTATTTTCCATCTTTAAAAATCTCATCCTTAAGAACTCCTTCAACTTTAAATCCACATTTCTCATAACTTTTTATAGCTCTTTCATTAAAAGAAAACGTGCCAAGTCTTATTTTATTTATATTCATATCATTAAATATAAAATTTATTAAAACTTTCATAGCATCTGTTCCATATCCCTTACCCCAATAATCTTTATCACCTATCATTATACCAACAGTCGCAACTCTAGCTAGCCAATTTACATTTTGAATTCCGCATCCACCTATATATTTATTAGTTTCAATATCTTCTATTGCATAATTATACGTACCTTCATTATTTAATTTTTGTGATTTTATCCACTCTTCTTCTTCCCAGTAAGTCATTGGAAAAGGTATGGTTGTAACTAAAAATTTCTTTAATTCTTTATCATTTACAAAATTTACTGCTATAGAAATATCCCCTTCTTTGTAAGCTCTTAAACACACTTTTTCTCCGTAATACATAGATTAATCCCCCTTTAAAATATATATCCTTATCCTCTTGTTTACATAATTATATTCTTAAGTGTAATAAAGTTAAATAATATAATAAAAATTTTATGCTAATTATTATTTTCTATTCTTAAATTTCTTATATACAAATACATCTACTCTATTCTTATAATAAAAAAATCCTCACAGTTTAAGTAACTAATGAGGATTTTTAGTTAGTTATGAAATTTTATAAATTCATAACAATTATGGATACCCTTAATATAATTTTGCTCAATTTCTATATATGGTTTATAACCACCTTTATGTCCTGGTCCTTTATTTATAAAATCATGTGCACAATTAACCATTTTATATATAGTTTATAACGTTTGTTTCTTTCCAAAATGCATAATCATATATACAACTACTGGTATAGCTATTATTGCCAAGGTAATAAGTAAATTAGAGTATAAAACTAGACTTCCAAATATGTTATAAGTGTAAACATCATTAAACATTGTTTCTACCCCCATAACCTGAGCTATATTTAACTGCCTAAATATTTTAACTAATTCTTTAGTTGGCATAAATGATGATATAAAAATTGGAACATGATATATACCTAATGTTATTAACATTGCTATCAGATTATTTTTAACAACTAAAGATATTAGCATTGCTAAAAAAGTAAATAAAATAATCCCTATAAAACTAATTCCTAAACCTCTTATGTAAAAATCAATTATACTAATATTAAAAGGTGTACTCTCATAATACTGTGAAAAGTGCAATGGAACATCCCAACCCTTAAATTTCTCCATTGCAGTATAAATCAAATATGAACCATTTATGATTATAAATATTAAAGTACTAAACAATAGCGCCGATATTATTTTAGCTAATACCAATTTATTTTTTCCATTCCTTGAACTTAAAACTATTGAGGCACTATTACTTTGATAATCACTGCTAAATATAGTGGCTACTCCAAGTGCAACCAAAGTTGATAAAAATATTGCTATAGTTCCAAAATCCGCACTATAATCCCATGTCATTTTTGAATAAAATTTTGGATTCTCTTTTTGACTAACCAAATCATATACATATTTAAGGTTCTTATATTCAAAAGCATTGGTTTTTCCTTCTCTTTTTAATTTATTTATCTCTTCTTTTATATCATCTACCTTGTATTCTTGATTATTAACAACATAAGTTGGATCAATATCTATACAATAATCAAAAGGTAACAATTCTGCTTTTATAAACTCTTGTGGTGATAGTTTTTCTTTTTTGATAAGTTTATGTCTCTCCTTTTTTAAATTTTCAATGCCTTCTTTTGTTATAACTTTACCTTCATAAGGAGCTAATATCTCATGTTTTTCTTTAATACCATTTATTCCATTGTTTTTTAATATTCTCTGTTCATGAAAAACTAAAGACAATGAAGACCATAATACTACAAAGATTACTATCCATACTGATTTTTTTGAAAATATTTTTCCTATTTCAAATTTAATTAACTCTATCATTTTTATATACCCCCTTAAAAACTACCTTCTTCATTAAAATAATATAAAAATACATCCTCTAAATTAGGTTCTTCATCTATGCAAGCAGCTCCTAGTATATTTGGTTTTTCATCTCCAACAATCCTAACTACAAGGTTTTCATTTTCTCTAACTATATTAGATACCTTAAATTTCCTTTGAACACTATATAACATTTCTTCATTAATTTTTAGACTATATACTTTACCTCTAACTTTATCTATCATCTGACTTGAAGTTAATTTTTCTACTAATACTCCATCTTTCATAACTAAAACCTCATTTGCAATAAATTCAATATCAGAAACAATATGAGTTGATAATATTACTATTTTATCTTTAGATATATCTGCTATTAAATTCTTAAATCTTATTCTTTCATTAGGATCTAGTCCTGCTGTTGGCTCATCTAAAATAAGTATTTTAGGATCATTTAAAAGTGCTTGTGCAATTCCTAGTCTTTGTTTCATTCCACCTGAAAACTTACCTATTTTTCTTTTTCTATCTTTATCTAGATTTACAAACTTTAGCAATTCATCAATCTTGATTTTACCTTCTTCTTTCCCTATTCCCTTCAAAGCACATGCATAATATAAAAATTTCTCTGCACTAAAGTTTTTATAAAAACCTACATCCTGAGGTAAATATCCAATTAAAGCTCTATAATCTGCACCTAACTCATTTTTGTTTTTTCCGTCTATTAAAATTTCACCACTACTTTGATCTGAAACATCTGCAAGTATTCTCATAAGAGTAGTTTTTCCTGCTCCATTAAGACCTAAAAGCCCATATATCCCTGTGTTTAAAGTTGCATTAAAATTATTTACCGCAATCTTATCTTTAAACTTTTTACTAATCCCATTTATAGTTAAATTCATTTTTTCCCCCTCCTAAAAATCATAACTTTTATAATCTATATAATTTATAGTTCTTTTATAAAATAATTTTAAAGAACCTGCCATAGTTACTATTGATATTGCTAAAATAAATAATAAGGTAATATTACTTATACCTATAATATTTTCAATCTTTTCTGCACTTACTAAAGTTGCTTGTACTATCCATATAGCTACACATAAAGTTATACTATTAATACTTCTATATATTGAAACCATTATTAGAGAAATGGATGCTGTAATGAATATTGGAATTAGCCACATATTAATCATTTTTAATAAATTAATTTCAGAATAAGTATTAACCAAAAACAAACTCATTATAAAGCTTATCCCTATTGAAAATACTCCTATTATAATCAACTTTGAGAAGATTATTTCTTTTAAAGAATATTTATAGCTTAATTCTAATTCCCATACATTTTCGTCCTTTCCTTTGATTAACTCAATTAACCCTAGTAATATTGGTATAGGTGCAATTGTTAATACACTCGTATATATATTTAACTTGGATTTTATAGTTATCATTAATCCTCCAAGTATTAATAATAAAGACAAAATCCAATATATTTTACTAACTAAACTTAAATTAAATTTAACTAGTTCTAAACTTGATTTTATATTATTTAATAACTTAATTTTCTTTTGATTAAGTATAGTTTCATTAACTTCTTTTGGCATATATGCTCTTAATACATCTATTGTATTATCTATACTTTGTTCATCTCTTTTTTCAACTACATAACTTTCTAAAAAGTTTTCTATATCTAGTAAATCTTCTTCTAATAAA
>NZ_JBXKIW010000039.1:0-7203 GCF_056995035.1 Romboutsia sp.
TTTTAATTCTATTTTTTATAGCATATAAGAAATTATATTCATTTTTAAATTATTGATAAATATAATTTTCGTATATGTGCTTCAAAAGAGTCTTCCTTCTAAATATTTAATTAAAGATTTTTTTATATTAATGCAAATTGTACTTTATCTTATTTAAAATAATGCTATTCATCCTTATTAAAATATAGTATAATATTTTTAGTACCAGGTAATAATATTAACTATTATCATCATGTACTTGTATACAACATATAAGGAGGAGATTATCATAAAACCATTAAAAATTGGAGATTTAATAGCAAAAGTTCCTGTAATACAAGGGGGAATGGGCGTTGGAATATCAAGATCATCTTTAGCTGCTGCAGTTGCTAAGGCTGGAGGGGTTGGTGTCATTTCTGGCGTTGGTGTCGGTTATGATGAAGAAGATTTCGAAAAAAACACTTTAAATGCAAATTTAAGAGCTTTAAAAAAGCATATTATAAAAGCAAAAGAAAATGCTAATGGCGGTATCATAGGTTTAAACCTTATGGTAGCTATGAATGATTATGAAAAATATGTTAAAGAAGCAATATCTGCTGGTGTTGACTTAATTATATCTGGGGCTGGCCTTCCTACTAAGTTACCTTCATTAGTAAAAGAAAGTAACGTAAAAATAGCTCCAATAGTTTCAACTGTTAAAGCTGCTAGTGTTATACTTAAGATGTGGGATAGAAAAGACAAAACTACAGCTGACTTAATAATTGTTGAAGGTCCAACCGCTGGTGGCCATCTTGGATATAGTAAAGAAGACCTTCAAAACATAGATTCTATAGACTATGATAATGAATTGGTTGAAATTATAAAGGTAGCTAATGCTTATGGAGAAAAATATAATAAAGAAATACCTGTAGTTGCTGCTGGTGGTATTTTTACAGGTGATGATGTGTTAAAATACATAAATCTTGGAGCTAGCGGTGTACAAGTTGGTACCAAATTTGTTGGTACTCATGAATGTGATGCTTCAGAGGAATATAAAAACACATATATAAATGCTAGTGAAGAGGACATAAATTTAGTAGTTAGTCCAGTAGGTATGCCAGGACGTGCTATACACAATAAGTTTATTGATAGAGTATCTGCTAATCGTCCAAAAGTAACAAAATGTTACAATTGCTTAATTCCTTGTAATCCAAAGGATACGCCTTATTGCATATCAGAAGCTCTTATAAATGCAGTTAAAGGTGATGTTGACAATGCACTACTATTCTGTGGAGCTAATGCGTACAAAGTGGATAGATTGTATTCTGTAGATGAAGTTATAAAGGAATTAACTAGTAAATTATAAGTAGTTAATTTTTAGCTTATTTATATTTAAACTTTTTTGTAACACTCCTAAACCTAAAGTTTATATCTATTAATTTCAAGCTAAAAATTTACATATAAAAAGTGGAATGTTTATAATAAAACGCTCCACTTTTTTTATTTAGCCTATTACATATTAAATACTTCTTTTACTTCTTTTAACTTCTCTATTATATTTATATGTTGAGGGCATTTTTCTTCACATACTCCGCACTCTACACATTTAGATGCATCTTGATTTCCTTTTACTAAAAAGTTTTCATAGTCTTTCTTAGTTGTTTCTACACTATCAAACATAGATGAACTATTTAATAGTTCAAAACATATAGGTATATTTACTTTAGCTGGACATGGGATACAGTACTTACATCCAGTACAATTTACCTTTATCTTAGATTTAAATTCATCTCTTAGTTTATTTATAGTTTCTTGTTCATCAATAGCCATTGAGTTTAATTCACCTTGTGTATCTGCAATTTTTAAATTATCAACAACTTGTTCTAACGTTGACATTCCACTAAGAACTAAATTTATTTCTTCTTTATCATATAGGAATTTAAATGCCCACTCTACAGCAGTCTTTTTAACTGATGAATTGTCTATTATTTCATTTATACCTTGTGAAAGATTATTTACTAATGCTCCTCCACGAAGAGGTTCCATTATTATAATTCCTAATCCTTTATTTGCTGCGTATAAAAGTCCTTCTTTTCCTGCTTGATAATCTTCGTCTATATAATTGTATTGTATTTGTGTAAAATCCCAGTCATAGTCATCCACTATTTCTTTAAATACATCTAACGTATCGTGGAAAGAAAATCCTACATGTTTAACTAATTTATTTTCTTTTATTTTTTCTATAAAATCGAATAATCCATTATCTCTTAATCTTTTGTAATCTTTTTTATTTAGGTTATGAATTAAATAAAAATCTATTATATTCGTTTGTAATTTTTCTAATTGCTCATTTATATACTTATCCATGTCTTCTCTGGCATTTATAAGCCATGAAGGTAATTTTGTTGCTAAATTTACTTTTTCTCTATATCCATCTTTTAATGCTTTACCTACAAATATTTCACTTTCCCCATCGTGATATGGATATGCTGTATCTATGTAATTAACTCCATTATCTATAGCATATCTTATCATTTCTAAAGATTCAGTTTCGTCTATTTTACCATCTTTTTGTGGAAATCTCATACACCCAAAACCTAGTATTGATATTTCTTCATTTGTTTTCCCTAATTTTCTATATTTCATACACTATCTCTCCCCCACTTATATTTGATTAATAAAAAATAAATAATATATCTCTGATTAATATTTGTTATTTCTTAACTTTATAATTAACTTAATTAAATGTATGTATGTATGTATGTATGTATAATATTATACTAACACCATACACAATCAACTTCAATTCATAAATTTATAGTTTAAATTAATGAATTTCCTAATAATGCAATATATAGACTATATGTAAAAATTTATATCATTTTATTTTAAACTCAGTACATATTTGTAAAAAATTACGTTAATTATGAATCAAATCTTGATTTATATCTCTTAACAAGGTATCCTATTTAGAGGGCTTAAAATTTTTGCCTAATTTAAAATCATAAAATTAATAGGAGAGTGATGAGAAATGGATCACAGTCCGTTGCGGAATGTGGGATTTCATAATTATCACTTATTATTATCTTAACTTGAACTAATTTATTTATTTCGATTATATAAATTAGTCATTTAATAGATAATATTGAGTGATGAGATTTATATAAAATTGAATAAAGGATGTGTTGGCATGATAAGATACTATAAGACTATTGACAATAAATTGGAAAAGCTAAATTCATTTGAAAGTGGCTGTTGGATAAATCTTGTCGAACCAAATCAAAGTGAAATTAATGAAATTGTTACTTTGTTAAATATAGATGCTGAAAGTGTAAAAGCTGCACTTGATGAAGAGGAACGTTCAAGAATAGATGTTGAAGATAATCATACGCTTATACTTATAGATATTCCTGTGGATGAAAGTGATAGTGATTCTTCTCATTATTCTACTGTACCTCTTGGTATTATAATACTTAATAATGCTATTTTAACAGTTTGTACTGCTCAAACTAAAATTTTAAACGATTTTATTGTAGGACACATTAAGGATTTTTGTACTTATAAGAGGACTCGTTTTATTCTTCAAATTCTTCATAAAAATGCAAGTTACTACTTGTACTACCTAAGAAGAATAAATAGAATGACAACTATTATAGAAAGAGAAGTTTCTAAGTCTATGAAAAATAAAGAACTTCTACAACTTCTAGAACTCGAAAAATCTTTAGTATATTTTTCTACTTCTTTAAAAGCAATTGAACTAGTTTTAAATAAAATGGTTCGAACGACTAGCATAAAAAAATACCCTGATGATGAGGACTTACTTGAAGATGTTATAATTGAAAATAAACAGGCTTTAGAGATGGCTACAATCTATGGAGATATATTAAGCAGAATTATGGATGCTTTTAGTGCAATTATAAGTAATAACCAAAATAATGTTATGCAATTTTTAACTTCTATAACGCTAATTACTACGATTCCAACTATAGTATCTGGATTCTTTGGAATGAATGTGGGTGGGATTCCTTACGAAGGTGCTGGGAATGGATTTTGGATGGTAATGTTAATTACTACTTTAATTTGTTTAACAATTACATTTTTCATGTCTAGAAATAAATTACTATAATTCGCCATGCATGGTTCAAAACCCTTGAGATTCAGGTATTTTGCAAAAAAAGCTATCTCCTTAAATGATTTTTTCATTTGGAGATAGCTTTTTTTGCTATTTATGGTCTGTATTTATTATCATATCAGTTATTAAATCTTCAAATATTTCTTCTAGGTTTTCTTCAATTTCTAATATGTACATTGGTACATATTCTTCATCATCAGCTTCTATTTCCACTTCTCTAAATGGTGCTATAAGAACTTCATCAAAATTTATATTAAGCTTAGGCATATTGTTTACTATTTCTTTAGAATTATCATAATCTTGATCCGCTAATACCTTATACATATCTAAACTCTTTTTATAATAAAGACCTGCTAACATGTATTCACATTTTTTATTACCTAACTTTAATCCTTCTTTATAATACTTCTCTGCTTCACTATCTTCATGTAGTTTTAAACTTAAATGACCTAAGTTATAAATAGATTCCACACATTGCTGTGATCTTGCTTTTTCATACCAATATTTTGAATTTATGTAGTCCTTGTAGAAGATATCATGTATTAATCCTATCATATGTTGAGAATATATATTTCCTTCACTTGCTGGAGTTTCAAACATTTTCTTTGCTTCTTCATAATTTTCTTCTTGAAAGTATATTCTTCCTAAATGGATACGTGCATTTATATGACTTTTTTCGCATGCTATTTCAAAATACTTTTTAGCATTTTGTTTATCATTCATATCTTCATACATACATCCTAGCTTATAATTTGCTTGTATATCGTTATTTTCACTTGCTTTTATATACCAAATTATAGCTTCTTCAAAATTTTCTCCATCTTCATATATATTTCCAAGCTTTACTTGACATGATAATGTGTCTGCATTTCGTAAATAATATGAAACTGCTCTTTCTATATCACCTCTTTGATAATATAAATCACCTATATTTTCAATAGCCTCTCTACATCCATCTACTATAGCTTCTTCATAATATTTTATAGCTTTTTCGTAATTTTTTTCTTCAAAATAAAGACCTGCTAAGTTATTTTTAGCTTCTACCATATTATCATTAGCTGCCATTTCATAATAAACTTTTGCTTGTTCTATTTCATTTTTTTTGTTATATAAATTTCCTAATCTATACTTTGATAATGTATGGCCTTTTTCAATACTTTTTTGATAGTACTCTATTGCATCTTCAAACTCTTCATCTCTATCATATATATAAGCTAGCCTATACTGAGATTTAACACATTCCTTACCTGCACTTTTTATAAAATATCTTTCTGCTTCCTCATAGTTTTCACTAATTTCCATCATTACACCTATGTTTAGGCATCCTTTTATATGGCCTACCTTATGCAGATGCTTATATAAACTTATAGCTCCTTTTTCATCTTTATCTCTTTGGCTTAAAACAGCTAAGTTAAACTTACAATCTTCATCTAATAAGACTGAACCTTTTTTATAATATTCTATAGCTTCCTCTGGCCTTCCTATTTCTGAATATAGAACTCCTAAGTTAAAACAAGCTTTACCAAAATTAGCTTCACAAGCTTCTTTTAACCATTTTTCACATCTTGCATAATCTTTTAATTTAAAATGTGCTACCCCTAAATTATTTTGTGCTTGTAATTCTCCTAGTTCAGCTACTTTTTCATACCAATAAAGAGCATATTCATATGCTTTATTATTAAAGTACATATTCCCTAAATTAAGAGCTGCATTTTCATATCCATTTTTATAAGCCATAGTGTACCATTTTTCAGCTTCGTTATATTGTCCCTTAGAATAATATATATCCCCTAGAGTATATTGAGACTTTACATAATCTGAGTCTGCCGATTGTTTATAAGCTTCTATCGCTTTATCTATTTTACCCATCTTTTCATAAACTGCTCCTTTGGTATGAGATACCTTTGGATCTTGGGGTATATTTTTTATATTTTTTATTGAAAACTTTGTACTCTTCATATTTAACTCCCTATTTAAATTCATACTTTATTTTGACGTTAGTTATATATTATATATTATATAATATAATATATATAATTTTTCTAATTAATATTTTTTCTTTTGTAATTATATTGTAATAATAACTATATTATTGGAATTTTATTTCATTTATATAATATAATTTCCATTTTAACATTATACGATACTAAGTATATTATTTTAATGAAACACATTATATTTTATCATATAATGACTCTATAATTTTCTTTTTATAGTTTCTTATATTATAGTAATATTGAATAACATGCTATATAATGTTATGTACGGGGGTATTTATTATGAATTTAAGTAATGTATTTGTTCAAATTTTTGTTTTATTTATTTTAATGTTAATAGGATATATAGCTAGAAAAAAGGACTTATTAGACGAACATACTACGTCTAAACTTTCATCTTTAACAATGAGTATCTTTCTTCCTGCTATGATTATTGATTCCATGCAAATAGAATATAATCCTGAAATGGTTGATAAGATAATTAAATTATTGATAATATCTATTGTTATGTATGTTTTTTCTTTCTTAATTGCTTATTGTTTAAAATTTATTTTTAAATCTAGCAAAGATATTGGAATTTATCAGTATGTGATTATGTTTTCTAATGTAGGATTTATGGGATATCCTGTTATAGAAGCTATTTTAGGAAAAGAGGCTGTATTTTATACTGCTATATTTAATTTACCTTTTAATTTACTTGTAATGACTTTCGGAGCTTATTTTTTATCTAAGGATAAAGGTGATTATTCCTTCTCACTTAAAAAATTTATCAATCCAGTTATAGTTTCAATCTTTATTGGCTTAATTGCTTTTCTATTTAGTATTAAGCTACCATTGTTTATTAATAAATCACTAGCAATGCTAGGAGGTATTACAACACCTATATCTATGTTAGTTATAGGAAGTACACTTTGTACTTCTTCTGCCAGTGAGTGCTTTTTTAATAAGAAGTTATACTTTGTAAGTTTTGTTAGATTAATATTACTTCCAATTGCTATTTATTTGTTATTTAAAGGCAGAATACACGATAGTTTACTGTTATCTATACCAATTGTAATATCATCTATGCCTGCTGCTGCTAATACTGTTATAATGGCTAATACGTGTGATACTAAT
>NZ_JBXKIW010000040.1:0-40192 GCF_056995035.1 Romboutsia sp.
AAAGAAGGGAAATTTAATAAGGAACCTTTTAATATGATAAGGAAGTTAGAAAAAATAAATCAAAATCCTAAATTTCATCCCGAAGGAAGTGCTTTAAATCATGTATTATTAGTAGTAGACAAAGCAAGTGAAGTAAAAAATTTATCAAAAGATGAAAAAGTATTTATGTGGTCAGCTTTACTTCATGATATAGGTAAATTGACTACAACAAGAATAAGAAAAAATAGAATAACTTCGTATAACCATGATATAGAAGGAGAAAAAATTGGTTTAAACTTCCTAGAATTAGTAAGTGACGATAAAAAATTTAATGAAAAAGTGTCTAAATTAATAAGATGGCATATGCAACCTTTATTTTATGATAAAAATCTTCCATTTTTTGAACCACAAAACATGTTAAATGATGTAGAATATAAAGAAGTAGCCTTATTATCTTATTGTGATAGATTAGGAAGAGGTGAATTAGGGGAAGAAAATACTTATAAAGAAAAAGAAAGAATTAAAAACTTTGAAGACTATTGTAGCAAAGTTATAGAGTAGGAGGTTTTATATGAAATTATTTAAATTATTAATATGTGTTAGTTTGTTAGTTCTTTTAACCACCGGGTGCAGTATTAATTCAGAATCCCCTGAAGCACTTATCAAATATAAACCCATTTACAATGAAAATAAAAATAATTTGTCCAAGGAAATAAATAAATTACTTCCTTTAAACTCATCATTAACATTACCATCTAATTCAAGTGAAGTTGGTAAAATTAATGAAGTAGACTTGAATAGTGATGGAGTAGATGAATTAGTTGCATTTGAGAAAAAAGAAAATCCAAATGATAATCCAAATGAAGTGGGATTTATAGTTTTGAGTAAAAATAAAGATAAAACATCATATACAAACGAAGATGATTATATTCAAAATGGAGACTCGATAGAATATGCTGATTTTTACGATCTAAACGGTGATGGGTACAAAGAAATTGTATTATTAATTAAAGAAGGCAATAAAACTAATATGCATATATATTCTTTTAAGAAAGGGGAAATAAAAAAAATATATACGTTAAATCCAACGTGGATAGAAGATAAAGAAGATTTGAGTGATATAAAAATAAAAATTGATTATATTGATGAGGATGATAAATTAGATATTTTAATAATTAATCATAATTCTAAAAATAATATAGCATATGCAAGTTTAGTGAATTTTAATGAAAAAGTAGAATTAATAGATTCTACAGAGTTCAGTAACGTAAAAAATTTAAGTAACTTATATATTACAATAAAAACTATTTCTACAGAAAAAATAGGTGCTAATATAATAGAGAAAAAAGGTATTATTTTAGATATACCAATTATTCAAGACAATAACTATATAACACAAATAATTTATATTCAAGATGGAAAAATGAAAAAAGCTTTTAGTGATAATGAAAAAAATATAAAGCCATATTATATTCCGATAGAGGATATAGATAATGATAATGTAATTGAAATACCGATAGTAAAAGGAAGTGGAAATACATACACCCAAAAAAATTCAGCTGAGATAAGTTGGTATAAGTGGAACGGAAAACAAGACGAAAAATCGGGCTTAGTATTTATTAGTAAAATATATTATAATTATAAATATAACTATAAAATGTTTATACCTAATAACTTGATAAATAATATTTCCATAGAACAAGAATATAATGGCAATGATGTATTATTTAAATTTTATTATTACAATACAGTAAATTTTAAAAATAAAAATTTATTTAATATATCTGTAGTAAGTAAGAATCTTGTAGATGATAAAAAAAATGCACTAAGTACAAAAAATATTATACTTGGTGAAACAGATGAACATAGTTTTATATTATATGAAAAAGATGTAAAAGAACTAAAAAAATTAAAAATAAATACAGATGCATTGAGAGAATATTTTTCATTAATATATGACTAATATTTATTGGGAGGATATAAAATGAAGGAAAAAATATTAATATTAGAAGATGAAATAGGAATTAGAAGTTTTGTAAGTATAAACTTAAAAAGAGAAGGTTATGAAATAATAGAAGCGAGTACTGGTCAAGAAGCTATAGAAAAGATGTCAAGTGAAAAAGATATAAAACTAGCGTTACTTGATGTTATGCTTCCAGATATTAGTGGAATAGATGTATGTAAATTCATAAGACAAAATTTTGACCAAGTAGGCATAATAATGCTTACTGCAAAAGCTCAAGAAGATGATAAAATAGAAGGATTTATATCTGGTGCAGATGATTATATTGTAAAACCGTTTAGTATAAAAGAATTACTAGTAAGGGTATCAGCATTACTTAGAAGAATTAAAAAATAAGATGATGCTATCAAAAGCAGTGAAATAGTATCATCGCCATTTGTTCTAGATTTAGATAAGAGAAAGTTATTTAAAAATAGTAATGAAATAGAGCTTACTCCAACTGAATTTTCCATAGTAAAATACTTAATGACAAATGCAAAACAATCATTAAGTAGAGATCAAATACTTGATGAAGTTTGGGGAACTAATTATCTTTATGATTTTAAAATAGTGGATGTGAATATAAGAAGAATAAGAAATAAGATAGAAGATGACCCATCAAAACCTAAGTATATACAAACTATTTGGGGGTATGGATATTGCTTTAGAAAGGAAGAATAGTAGTGTTACATTTTGAAGGGTTAAGAAAAAAAATAATTAAAAATTATTTTACAATAATTATTATAACAGTTGCATTATTTGAAGTATTATTTATATTTTATATTCAAAATTACTACTATGACTATGTAAGGCAAAATCTAAAAGGACAAGTAGAGTATAATAATTATATATATAATACTAATATAGCTATGGAAACTAGTAGTTTTGAAAAAAAGGTAAGTAATATAATTGAAAAACAAGGTGTAGGTAATAACTCTAAATACGCTATTCAAATAATAGATAAAGATAAAAATATAATATTGGACTCAGATGGCTTTAAGGTTAAAGAAAAAGCTAATTTTGAAGATGTAAATAGAGCACTAAAAGATGCTAAAGAATTAGTACCATATACTTATAGAATAATAGATACAAATGAACATGTAATGAGTGTGTCTGTTCCACTTAAGACAAATAATATAATAGAAGGTGTTGTAAGGTATACAGTATCGCTAAATAAAATAGATAATACAATATTAAAATTAACATTAGGGCTTATATTAGCAGGGATATGTATTTTACTTATAGCAATATCCTTAAGTCTTAGATTTGCAGAAACATTAATTCAACCTCTTAGAGAATTAAAACAATTTGCAAATGAATTAGCACATGGAAATTATAGTATAAAATTAAAAAATACAAATATATCAGATGATGAAATTGGAGACCTAGCTCAAACATTTGAGCATATGGCTGAGGAAATAGATAAAAGTGAAAAGTTAAAAGAAGAATTTATATCTTCTATATCACATGAACTTAGAACCCCTCTTACATCTATAAAAGGATGGAGTGAAACTCTAGGATATGAAGGCATAACAAAAGAAGAATTAGATTTAGGCCTTGGTATAATTCAGGATGAAACAGAAAGACTCATAAAACTTGTAATGGAATTATTAGATTTTTCTCGTCTTTCATCAGATAGAATAAAATTACAGATTGATATGGTTGATATTAGACATTTAGCATTAGGAGTAGTAAATCAGCTGAAAGTAAAGTCAAGTGAAAAAAGTATAATTTTAGGCGCAGAATTTGAAGATGAGAATATTCAAAATGTACAAGGTGATAAAAATAGACTAAGACAAGTTTTAATAAATTTAGTTCAAAATGCTATAAAATTTACTAACGAAGGTGGATTTGTTAAGGTTATAGTTTCTCAAGATGAGGAGTTTACAACTATAAAAGTTGTAGACAATGGATGTGGAATAGAAGCTGAAAATTTAGATAAAGTATTAGATAAATTTTTCCAAGAAGACTATAATAAGGCAGGAAGTGGTCTAGGTCTTGCAATAAGTCATGAAATAGTTAAGCTTCATGGTGGTAATATGAGCATAGAAAGTGAAAAAGACATGGGAACAACTACGACAATTACTATTAAAAATAAACTAATTGAATCAATATAGTATTAAATTGTAGAAAAATAGGATATACTGATAGGTATACCCTATTTTCTTACTGTAAAAAGAAAATAATAAAATGAAAATAATATATTATAAAATATGATTATAATGAAAACTTATTAATAGAAAGAGGAACAATATGAGAAATATAAAAATGACAATCAAATATGATGGATCAAGATACAAAGGATTCCAAAGGCTTCAAGATAATGATATGACGATACAAGGAAAACTTGAAGCTGTAATTCGTAAGATGACTGAGGAGCCTGTAGAAATAATAGGCTCAGGAAGAACAGATATGGGAGTTCATGCTTTTGGTCAAGTTGCAAACTTTAAGACAACTTCTGAAATGACTTTAAAAAAAATGAAAGCTTATTTATATGAATATTTACCAGAAGATATTATAGTTACAAATCTAGAAGAAGCTGACGAAAGATTCCATTCTAGATACAATGCAAAATCAAAGGTATACCTATACAAAATATATAATAATGAAGTTCATGATCCATTTTTAAGAAAATATACTAATCATATAGCAAGAAAATTAGACTTAAATTTAATGAAAGAAGCGAGTAAGCAATTAGTAGGAGAACATGATTTTACTAGTTTTGTTTCATCAAAATCTAAGAAAAAATCTAATGTGAGAACTATACATTCAATAGAAATACAAGAAAATAACAATGTAATAGAAATTTATGTTGAAGCTGATGGATTCTTATACAATATGGTAAGAATTATAGTAGGTACATTAATAGATGCAGGATTAAGAAAAAAAACTGTAAAAGATATAGAATACATGTTAAAAGCTAAAGATAGAAGTGTATCATCTGAGACAGCGCCTTCAAAAGGATTATGTCTATATAAAGTAAAATATTAATTTATAAAAAAATATATGATTGACATTGTAAAGAATATAAGTTATTATTATTTACAAGATAAGCAAATAAAATTTTAATAAATTAGATTCTATGAAAAAGAAAGTAACTTAAGTGGATTTAATAGAGAGCTGGGGATGGTGGAAGCCTAGTAAAAATATTTGAGTGAAGAGAACTTTGGAGAATACTGCAGGAAATTTATAGTATGGCAGTAGGATAGTCTCGCCTTAAGAGAAAGAGTGGATAAGTAAATCTTATCAATTAGAGTGGTAACGCGGATAATATTCGTCTCTTGGTTTTAACCAAGAGGCGTTTTTTTATATATTTATTTAGTGTTATTTGCTATATTTGAAAGAATTCTTATCAATAAGAGTGGTACCGCGGAAAATTCGCCTCTTAGTATTTTATACTAAGGGGCTTTTTTGTATTCAAAACAATATAAGAAGCTTAATTATATTGATTAATAATTAAAGCATAAGCAATTATTAAATGAATACAATATACAAAAAACAAAAAATTATACTAATTTGCGCAAATTATATAAAAATTAATTAAAACAAAAAAATAAACAATTTATAAAGGATAAAAAACTTAAAGTATAACAAAATTTAATAAAAATAATAAATGAATTAAAAATAATAAATGAACTAAAAATAATAATTAAATCAAAAATAAAAATTTTAGGAGGAATAAACTATGAAAGAGAAAGTTGTGTTAGCATATTCAGGAGGATTGGATACATCTATAATAATACCATGGTTAAAAGAAAACTATGATATAGAGGTAATAGCGGTATCGGTAAATGTAGGTCAAGAGGAGAATATGGAAGAAGTTTATGAAAAAGCATTAAAAAGTGGTGCAAGTAAGGCATATGTAGATGATTTAAGTGAAGAATTCGTAAAAGAAACTATATTTAAAGCAATAAAAGCTGAAGCAAAGTATGAAGGGAAATATTTACTTGGAACATCGTTAGCTAGACCGATAATAGCTAAAAGATTAGTAGAAGTGGCACATTTAGAAGGAGCAAAATATATATGTCATGGATGTACAGGGAAAGGGAATGATCAAGTGAGATTTGAAGCTTCAATAGCAGCACTTGATCCAACTATAAAAATCATAGCACCATGGAGAATATGGGATATAAAATCGAGAGAAGATGCTATAGAGTATGCAAATGAGAAAAATATCTCTATAACTGTAACTAAAGAAAAAATATATTCAGTAGATGCAAATCTTTGGCATACATCTACAGAAGGTGGAGATATAGAATATTTAGAAAATGAACATCAAAATCATGTATATAAAAAATGTTTACCATTAGAAGAAGCTTGCGATACACCTGAATATGTTGAAATACATTTCGAAAAAGGAATTCCAACAAAAGTAAATGGAAAAGAACTTTCACCTGTTGAAATAGTAAAAATGTTAAATGATATAGGTGCAAAACATGGAATCGGAGTAATTGATATAATTGAAAATAGATTAGTTGGAATGAAATCAAGAGGAATATATGAGACTCCAGGAGGTACAATACTTTATGAAGCACATAATATATTAGAAAGCGCAACTTTAGATAAAGAGGCTCTACATTTTAAACAAATGGTATCGTTAAAATACGGAGAACTTATATATAATGGTTTATGGTATTCAAAGATAAGAGAGGCTATAGATGCGTTTATAGAAGAAACTCAAGAGAATGTATCTGGAAGTGTTAAAATGAAACTTTACAAAGGGTTTATAAAGCCTGCAGGTATATTTACAGAAAATGCACTTTATGACTATTCAATATCATCATTTGGCGATAGCGAATTATATGACCATAAAGATGCACAAGGGTTTATAAATTTATTTACATTACCTCTTAAAATTAAAGCTATGAAAAATATGAATAAAGAAAATAAAGGATTAAATCAAGAGGTTGCTGCAGATAAAATTATACAATAAAATTATATAAACAAATAGGCTGATATAATCAGCCTATTTGATAAAATTGATATAAAGTTTGAGAATGTAGATAGTTTTGATATGCTCCCTTTAATGGTAGACAGTGAAAATAATAAAAACTGTTTACTATAGAAGGGAGCAGTTCATATCAGGTATTCAAAAATCTATTTACACAAATCTATGCATATTCTATTTTATGATAATTGTTGTGGAAGTTCGACAATAAATGAAGCATACTCATTTATCTTACTTTGTGCATATATCCTTCCTTTATGTTGATTAACAATGGAACTTGCAATAGATAGTCCTAATCCATAACCGCCAGTTTCTCTATCTCTAGAGCTATCAACTCTATAAAATCTTTCAAATATTTTTTCTAGGTGTTCAGGTGGTATACCTTCGCCTGTATTTTTTATAATCATCTTGATTTTATTCTTATCAGTAAACAATGAGACTGTAATTTTACCATTTTTATTTGTATGCTTTATAGCATTGTCCGTTATTATACTAAATAGTTTTTTGATACTTTCTTTGTCACCGTTTATAAATAAATCTTTACTTATATTATTTTCTAACTCTATGTTATTTTCATACATAACCGCATCAAACATTAATATCATACTTTCTATAATTTTACTAATGTTTATAGAAAAGAGAGTTAATCTATTCTCATCAGTATCTAGTTTTGTAAGTGATAACATTTCATTTATAAGAAGAGACATCCTATCTGTTTGAGAATTTATATAATTTATCCACTTTTGTTGATTTCTTATACTATCATCAGGATGACTAAGAATTAATGAAGCATTAGTTTTTATTATTGTTAAAGGGGTTTTTAATTCATGAGAAGCATCTGCAATAAATTGTTTTTGCTTTTCAAAGGTTTCTTTTATAGGCTTTATAGTTCTATTTGTTAGGTAAATGCTTATTATAAGTAGAGCAATTAAACTTATAGAACCAATTAATATAAAAGTTTTTAAAAGTTGAAATAATAGATTTTGATATTGTGTTCTATCTACAAAAGCAATTTTAATTCCAAATGGAGTACGTTGCTTTAGATAAGAATAAGCACTACCACTTATATCCATTTTACTAGAAGGCTTATCATTTTTTAGAACCATATTAACTGCATCTTGTAAGGCAGTAGAATCAATACTCACGTTAAACGGTTTAAAATCTTTTATAATTTCACCGTATTCATTTACTTCTACAACTATACTTATAGAGTTAGGCATTGGTTTTCTACTATTGTTAACAAGAGCAAATAAATTTCCATTAATTTCATTATTTATGTTTGAACTAGTAGTACCATAGATTACTCCAAATATAGATACAAATACAGTTGTAAGTAAGGTCATATTTATTAATATAAATTTAAGTTTTAATTTATCAAACATAATTATTCCAACCTATATCCAACTCTTCTTATAGTTGTTATTTTTACATTAGATTCAACATAAGATAGTTTTTTTCTTAAAAATGATATATACACCTCGATATTATTATGTTCAATATCTGAATCAAATCCCCAAAGTTTTGAAATTAAATCATCCTTACTTACTACTATTTTGGGCCTTTGAAGAAAATATTTTAATATATCAAATTCTTTTAAAGTTAATGTTATAGAGTTATCTCTAACTTCCATTTCATAGGTAGATAGATTTAATCGAATATCAGAGAGTTCTAATATATTTTCATTAATAAAATCTCCGTGTCTTCTTGTAAGAGCTCTTAATCTAGCTAATAATTCTTCTGGAGAAAATGGCTTTGGTAAATAATCATCTGCTCCACAATCTAATCCTAAAACTTTATCTTCAATACTTCCTTTTGCAGTAAGTAAAATCACAGGAGTTGATATTTTTTTATTTCTCAGCATTTTTAATACTTGTAATCCATCTAACTTAGGTAGCATAATATCTAAAATTATTACATCATATACATCTGTAAGTCCATAGTTTAGTCCATCTTCACCATTAAAGACAGTATCAACAGAATAATTATTTTTTATAAGGATTTGTTGTAAAGCTTCAGATAATTGTTTTTCATCTTCTACTAATAATAATCTCATTGTAAATTCCCTCCTTTTTATATAATGTACTTTTTATGTAATACTAATCAAATTATATCATAGTAACCTTAAATTAGATTTAATTTTCATATTAAAAAATTCCCTTAAATTAAATTTAAGGGAAAGTTATTATGCGTATATTTTTTCTTCAAACCCAGAAAGAGTAAGGCTTAGATTTAAATTTCCATTTCTACATCTTAGTTCATCTAAGAATTGCTTTTGATTTATATTATCTTTTAATTGTATCATATAATTTAGTTCAAACAATGCACCAAAGTCTCTAGTTCTGATTCTTTCAATATGATATGAATTAGTGTATTCATTTAAGATTTTATCAAATACACCATCATAGTTTAAATCTTCAGGAATAGTTATTTTAAGATGCATAGATTTACCTTTAGGTGATGCAAACTTTAATAAATTAAGTATAAACATTAAAGAACATAATGTAACTGTAAATATTACTGCATATCCTATATATCCCATACCACAAGCAAGTCCAACTGCTAAAGTGAAAAATATATATGAAATATCTTTTGGATCTCCAGGTGCACTTCTAAAACGAATTATAGAAAAAGCTCCAGCTAAACTAAATGCTCTAGCAACATTGTTTCCTACTAAAAGTATTATAATAGATATTATTACAGGTAACATTACCAAAGTAGTGGTAAACCCTGAGTTGTAACCATTTTTCTTATTAGTTTTCATATATGCAAAACTAATTACTAATCCAAGTGAAATTGATGTTACTAAAACTATTAATGCATTTGTGAGAGTAAATGATTCTCCCGTTGTTGATAAAATTATTGTTTCTAACATATTTTTTCTCCCCTTTTGTTAATATTATTTTTATTATCTAAGCAATAATTCATATACTCATTGCCATATTTTGAAAAGTGTGTGTTATATATTTTTAGCTCTGAAAGAATTTGTGTAAACCATATAGGTATAGCACTTAAGAATTTAACTTCCATTAAAAATTTATTTTCATCAATAATCTCCTCGCCAAAGCACCCAGATTCTAAAGATAAGTCATGACGTCTTGTTATAATTTTAGAATCAAAAGTTAATCTAAGATCTCTATCCTCTTTTCCAAAGAAGGCGTTTCTTGTGTAACCAATATAAACTGTTGGAGATACTTTATTTTTACTTATGTAGTATTCTATTTCTTTTATAACCTGCTCATTTGTATAATCATTAAAAACTGATCTTTTACCACAATCTAAAAAATCATAAACTTCTCCTAAAGTCATAACAACTCTTCGTTTATTTACTATTCCATTTATTTTCTTTTTTAGCTCTAAGAAAACTTTACTATCTAGGTTAGTGGGGATAGTATAACTTCTTAATCTAAGCTTTTCTTTATAATAAGGCTTAGATATGGAATGCCTAATTACATCATTATCTTTTGTATCGTAATAGATATTATAGATATTATAGTTTTTACCACATTTACAATGTTCATCTAGATTCATGTATTCAAGTAATTTTGGTATTAGCTCATTATATTGTTGTTGATTTAATACAAATTTTTTTTCAAATCGCTTAAAAGACTTAATGGCCATGTTTTTTCCTCCAATTTAAATAGTTTTGTTTAGCTTTATAATTAAATTATAATCTCTTAAACTTAAACAAAACTTAATTTTATATGAAGTAAAATGAAAATATAGTTGAAAGTTCAACTAAAATTTAATATACTATATGTAGTTGAACTTTCAACTATATAAGGAGGTGTAACTATCAAAAAACTAGATAGTTATTTATTAAGAGAAATAGGGATTTTATCAAGAACTATACATTATATAAGTGATGTAAAGTACAAGGAATTAAAGTTACAAAAGGGACAGTTTACTTTTTTAACTCGTATATGTGAAAATCCTGGGATTAGTTTTATGGAACTTTCAAATATGCTAAAAGTTGATAAAACAACTACTACAAAAGCAGTGAAGAAGCTAATTGATGCAGATTATGTGTATAAAGAACTTGATGAGAAGGATAAAAGAGGATACAACATAATGCCAACTGACAAAGCCTTAAAAATATATGATCTTATAATTGAAGAAGAAAATAGAAATATAGAGATATGTTTTAAGGGTTTTAGCAAAGAGGAAAAAGAAATATCTATAGCTTTGATTAAAAAAATGAGTAAGAATGTAGAGAAAGATTGGATAAAAATAAAAAACAGAGGAGGAAGGTAAATGATAACTAAGGCAAAATTAAGTGATGTAAAAGAAATAATGGAGATTATAAATACAACAGTAGAAGAGATGAAATCTTATAATAATACTCAATGGGATGAAAATTACCCACAAGGTAACGATTTTGAAAAAGATATAGAACAAGGTGACTTATATATAGAAATTGAAGATGAAAATATAAAAGGGTTTATATGTGTTAACTATACAGAACCAATAGAATATAGTGATTTAGAATGGTCATCTAATGAAAAATGCATGGTAGTTCATAGAATGTCTGTTAATTCTAAATTTAGAAATAGTGGAATAGGGAGTAAACTAATGAATTTTGCTGAACAACTAGCAATTAAAAATGAGGTTAAATATATAAAAACAGATACTTACTCTATAAATACAAAAATGAATTCATTGTTTAAAAAACTTAACTATGAATTTGTGGGAGAAATGAACTTCTTAGGAAAAGAGAAACCATTCTATTGCTATGAAAAAATGTTAAGTGAAGACAAATAAGATATTGCTAAAGTATAAATAAATAGTATTTTAATTACCAATATCCCCCTTTATAAAGACTGTAACGGAAACAGTCTTTTTTTGTTTAAATAAAGGCTAAGTTAGATAATAATAGTGATATATATAAATCACCAAAATATGTATTAACTGTACACTTATCTGGTGTAGACAAGGAAGGTTGAATTAAACTTATTTATATAATATAAATCAATAAAAAGGGAAAAAATATATTTATAAAAAATATATTTTTCTTTTTTGTAACTATGTGATAAAGTCACAGAAAGAAGCTTGATAAAATGATAATATCTAATTAAGGACAATATTCTTAAATTATACACTTAAATCAAAAATTGAGAGGATGATATAAATGACAAGACCATCAGTACACCATAGCCAAGGATACACTTGTGCAGAAGCTATAATAAAATCATACAATGAAGAACATAGCACAGATATACCCGTAGCACTAGGAAGTGGAATGGGAGTGGGTGTAACAGTAGGTAGTTTATGTGGAGCTGTAAACGCTGCAGCCATGGTAGTTGGATATATAAAAGGAAGAGAGGATAATTCTCAACCTAATGAAGCTAGAAATTATTCAAGAGAATTAATGACTAGAGTTAGAAATAAATATAGCACAGAAATCTGCTCAGAATTAAAAAGAAATAAGATAAGCTGTAGCGAAATAATAGATTTTTCATATGATGCTTTAAATGAATTATTAGATAATTAAATTTGATAAAGTTATAAACAACTAAAATATAAAATAAGTCTATGGAGTAAACTAATAGGCTTATTTTATAATAAATAGTATATCGTTCATCAGGTTCAAGAAGTGCTAGTGCAGCAAGATCTCTATATAAAAATAGATTTAATAAGATCTATAATTTAAATGATGGAATTTCTAGTTATAGAAGTAATCTCAAACAAATATAAAAATATATTTTAATGGTATATAGGGGCTAGAACGGCTCGTCTTCACCATTGAAATTCACGAAAACTCCTATCTAATTAGATAGGAGTTTTTTTATTAGAATTAATTGAATGTATATTACTAAAGCATAAATATTTTAATAATATACTAAAAAAATATTGACTGAAACTATTTACATGATATAATGAATTTATGAATCGTGTGATAATGATTATTATTAACAAAAATAAATGATAATGATTACATATAAAATACAATCGGGAGGACATAACATGAAAAGGTTAAAATCATTAGTAGTAATAGGTATAACAATAGCTACGCTGGGGATAGTTACTGGTTGTTCGGGAAACAGTAATAATGAAGGTAATAGCGATAAAGCAAAAACAAGAATAGTAGAGTCAGTAAAAGGAGAGGTTGAAATACCAGCTGATCCTCAAAAAATAGTTGATATATCAGGAAATAGTGAAGAATTAATTTTATTAGGACATACTCCAGTAGCTACAGCAAATGTAGATTCATATGAAACGGACAAAGTTCCTACATATGTAGCAGATAAATTAGGTGATGCAAAAGTAGTTGGTCACTCAATGATGGATACTATGGACATAGAAGCTATATTAGCAGCAGAGCCAGATTTAATAATAATGGCTGAAAGACAAGAGAAAATATACGATCAATTAGCAGAAATAGCACCAGTAGTTATGCTAAAAGATCAATCAAATGACTGGGAAGCTAAGTTTAAAGATGTAGCTAAGTTATTTGAACAAGAAGAGGAAGCAAATAAATGGTTAGATACGTATTATGCAAAAGCGAAAAAGTTAGGTAATGAAATAAAAGAAGTTAACAAAGAACAAACTTACTTAACAGTGCTAGCTACTTCAGGACAATTTATGGTATTTAGTGAAGGTGGAATAGGAACTGTATTAAAAGATGATATGGGATTACCTCAACCTGTTAATATGCCAAAACAAGAGGGTATAACATTACCAACTGTTACTATGGAAGGTTTAACAGAAATAGATGCAGACCATATAATAGTTATAGGTGCAGAGTCAGATAAAGCTGATTTAGAGGCAAGTGCAGTATGGTCAGAAATAAGAGCTGTAAAAGAAGGTAATGTAACAATACTTGATGCAAGTCCATACTTTAGCCAAGCATACAATCCAATAGGAAGAGAATTATTATTACAATCAATTAAAGATGAAGTTGTAAAATAGTAGACATATACAAGTAGGTGGTGAAAATGCTATATATTTTCATCACCTACTATTTCAATTTATAGAAAAATTAAGATTTTAAAAAATATAAAGAAGTTTTATGGATATATCCTAAAAGAATATTTCATTTAATTTTGGTGTAAGGAGGATAAGTGATGATTAAAACAAAGAGAAAAACTTTAGCTTATTCATTGATGTTAATAGGAATAATACTGCTTGTAGTTGGTATAGGTATGTCAATATCGCTAGGAGCTAAGCAAATAGATTTTTCAACGATAATACAAAGTTTATTTACAAGTGATAATGATATAAATATTAAAATAATCAAAGACGTTAGAATGCCTAGAGCTATTGCAGCAGCACTTGTGGGAGGGTTTTTAGCAGTTGCTGGAGCAATAATGCAAGGAATAACTAGAAATCCGATTGCAGAACCATCTGTAATTGGGATTACGCAAGGAGCTACGTTTATGATAGCCGTAGCATTTGTATTACAAAGAATATATCCGAGTTTAGTTATAGGAAGTTTTGGACTTATGGTATTTGCTTTTCTTGGAGCTAGTATAAGCGGGCTTTTAGTATATTTTGTAAGTTCAAGGTCGTCTAGAAAAGTAGACCCAGTAAAGCTTGCTCTTGCAGGAACAGCGTTAGGGACTTTATTAATATCTTTAGCAATGGGAATATCAATGTACTTTAATTTATCTCAACAATTAAGTTTTTGGATTTTAGGTGGATTAATTAGTGCTAAGTGGCAAGGAGTTAAATTATTATTTATAGTTGGAGGAATTGCCTTAATAGCAGCTATGGTAATGGCACCGAAAATAACAATCCTAAGTTTAGGAGAAGAGGTATCTATAGGATTAGGACAAAGAACAAACTCAGTAAGATTAATATGTTTAATAATAGTAATCTGTTTGACTGGGGCATCAGTTTCAGTAGCAGGGAACATAGTATTTGTAGGTCTTATAGTTCCTCAAATAGCTAAGGCTGTAGTAGGTTCAGATTACAAATATATAATACCTAGTTCAATGATATTAGGTTCAGTTTTATTAGTATATAGTGATATCATGGCTAGAATGATTAACCCTCCTTATGAGACTCCAATAGGGTCACTGACAGCATTATTAGGAGTGCCTGTGTTTATATACATTGTAAGAAAGGACACAAAATAGATTATGAATATAAATAAAAAATACGCCCTAGTTACAGGGATTTTAATAACATTAATTTTTGCTACATTTTTAGTAAACTTGAATCTAGGCTCACTGTCCATAGAGCCAATAGATGTTATAAAGACTTTAATAGGTCAAGGATCTAAAAGTCATGAGATAGCTATTTTTAAATTGAGATTACCTAGAATAGTCATCGCAATATTAGTAGGGACAGCTTTAGCTACAGCAGGTACTATTTTACAAGGAGTTACTAAAAATGATTTAGCAGATTCGGGTATTTTAGGTATAAACTCTGGAGCTGCATTATTTATTGTAGTTTATATTTATATCATGAATGGTAATGTTTATGATGGTATAAGTAATACGACAATATTTACAATGCCAATAGTTGCACTATTTGGAGCAATATTTGGAGCATTCTTAATTTATATCCTTGCATGGAAAAATGGAATAAATTCATCTAGATTATTGTTAATAGGTATAGGTATAAATGTGGCATTTACATCACTACTTACTATGTTCCAATTAAAATTTACAACACAAGAATTTAATAGAGTTATGGCATGGACATCAGGAAGTATATGGGGAGCAAGTTGGAAGTATGTACTAGCTATTTTACCTTTTATAATAATAGTTATGGCATTGACAATATATAAGTCAAGATATTTAGATGTATTAAATTTAGGGGATGAAGTAGCAACAGGTCTAGGTGTAAAAGTAGAAAAAGAAAGAAGAATCTTAATAGTATATTCAGTGATTTTAGCTGGTGTAGCAACATCTGTAGCAGGTAATATAGGATTTTTAGGTTTAGTTGCACCTCATATAGCTAGAAAACTAGTAGGGCCTAAGCATAAAAAATTAATTCCTACAGCTGCACTTGTGGGAACATTAATATTATTAATAGCTGATACAATAGCAAGAAACTTAATAGCACCTATGGAGATTCCTGTGGGAATAGTAGTTGCAATAATAGGTGTTCCATACTTCATTTACTTGATGTTAGCAGAATAAGGAATTTTATTTAATATAAATAGAGGAGCTTTAAGTAGCTAGAAGGAGATAAATATGAACTGTATAAGTACTAAAAATTTAAATATTTCATATGGAAATTTAGATATAGTTAAGGATTTAAATTTAAATATACCAAAAGGGAAAATAACTACAATAATAGGTGCTAATGGGTGCGGAAAATCAACAATATTAAAAACTATAGCTAGAATTTTACAACCTAAGAGTGGTGATATATATGTATATGATAAAAATATAAAAGATCAAAGTTCAAAAGAATTAGCAAAGACAATGGCTGTTCTTCCACAAAGTCCTCAAGCACCAAGTGGACTTACTGTAGAAGAGTTAATATCTTATGGAAGATTTCCTCATCAGAAGGGATTTGGTAATTTAAAGAAGGAAGATAATGATATAGTTACATGGGCATTAGAGGTAACTGGGATAAAAGAGTTTAGAGATAGACAAATAGAAGCTTTATCTGGAGGACAAAGACAAAGAGCTTGGATAGCAATGGCCCTAGCTCAACAAACAGATATACTTGTACTTGATGAACCGACAACATATTTAGATTTAGCTCATCAGCTAGAAGTACTAAAATTATTAGAAGAGTTAAATAGAAAACAAGGTACAACTATAGTTATGGTAATACATGAACTTAACAATGCTGCTAGATTTGCAGATCATATGATAGGTGTAAAAAAAGGAAAGATAGCATGTCAAGGAAATGCATATGAAGTTATGACAAAGGAAAATCTTAAAGAACTATTCAATATAGATGCAGAAATTGTAAAAGACCCTAGAACTCAAAAACCAGTATGTATAACGTATGACATGGTAGGATAGGTAGGATTTATGGACAACCAACAAGAATTAAGAGATGAAAAGATTGGAATTTTATTATTGAAATACTCAGTACCTGCTATATTAGCAATGATGGTAACATCTCTATATAATACTGTAGACAGAGCATTTATAGGATCTATTGAAGATATAGGAGCACTTGCTATATCAGGGCTTGGAGTAACAATGCCTCTATTTACAATTTTAGGAGCATTTTGTGTAGCTATAGCAATTGGGGGAAGCACAAATATATCAATAAAACTTGGAGAAGGCAATAAAGAAGAAGCAGAAAGAATTTTAGGGAATACAGTTGCTTTAGAATTAGTTGTAGCTATAGCAATAGTATTGGTTGGAATATTTTTCTTAGATGATATACTTTATATATTTGGAGCAAGTAAATATACTATTAAGTATGCAAGAGAGTACATGAGTGTAATATTTGCAGGAGCATGGTTTAACTTACCAGGATTTGCACTCAATAGCGCTATAAGAGCTGAAGGAAATCCTAAATTAGCAGCTAAAATGATGATAATAAGCTGTGCTCTTAACTTAATACTAGACCCAATATTTATATTTAGATTTGGCATGGGAATAAGAGGTGCCGCTTTAGGTACTGTAATATGCCAATTAGTAGTTTTTATTTGGTCTACACATTATTTTACAGTAGGTAAGTCAAACTTGAAATTAAAAATAAAAAATATTAAACTAGAAAAGAAATTTTTAAAACTTATAATAGTTATAGCTTTAACTCCATTTTTTATGGAACTTGCAGCAGGATCTATACATTTAGTTACAAATAGAGTGTTAAAATTATATGGTGGAGATTTAGCAATAGGTGCTATGACAGCCGTAACATCTATATCTTTAATGTTTTTAATGCCTGTATTTGGGTTAAGTCAAGGAATGCAAACTATAATTGCATATAACTATGGAGCAAAGCAACCTGAACGTACTAAAAAAGCATTATTGTTGGCTATTTTAGTTGCTACAATTATATTAACTATTGGATGTATACTTATTAAGTTATTCCCAGAGTTGTTTGTTGGTATATTTACTAATGATACTGAACTTATGAAGTTAGCTGTTAATGGTATAAATATAAATTTAATAACACTACCAACAATAGGTATTTCTATTTTAGGAGCAGTGTATTTCCAATCAATTGGTAGCGCAAAAGTATCTATGTTCTTAAGTTTATTAAGACAAGTTATAATATTAATACCTGTAATACTTTTAGTGCCTAAAATATATGGTATAAATGGAGTGTGGATTTCACAACCAATAGCAGATGTAGGATCAATGGTTATAGTAGGGTTATTTTTACTAAAAGAATTTAAAAAAACAGAAGAAATTGTAGAAAGTATATAATTTTTTATATACTAGGAGATTATAGAATATAAGAATTATTATAAATAAAATTCGTGGATATTATTCCTGTGATTCGCCTCTACCATTAAAACCCACGACAGTTTTGTCGTGGGTTTTTTATGTGGTGTGCCTGACATGGGCAGCAACTTGATGATGAAAGTCCGTTGTAGGCTTGATAGTGGGAACTGCTATCTAAGGGCAAGGGTATCCATCGCGAGGTAGAATTTGAAGGAAGCCTACGGCAAAATCTCGGTCTGAGGTGTCATTAATGAATATTAAAGTTATGTCCAAAAAACTGGATTGACAAAAAAGCTATTAAATATTACAAAAGTGAAAGATTAATCACTTTTTAGAAATTTTTCTACTGTCAAAATTATATGAAGGTAATAATAATCCTTTATAAATAACTTCAAATTCAGAATTTATTAAACTTGCTAGGGTTTCAATTACTCCTAAAGTATCAGCATTTACTATGCCTACAATTCTTTGTTGTATAAGAAGTTGGTATGCATCATTGTAAACTTGTTTTATTGGATAAATTGTATTTGGAGAATCTATATATGGTTCATAATCAGGCTTAACAGTTCCTGTAGGTGTATATATTTGTTCTAAATATTCTTTTGGTCGTGAAGAGATATCTATAGAATATTTTTTTTCATCGCAATTTACATGTACTTTATAATTATCTTTGTATTTAGCTGTACAAGCATTATTTTGATTAACTTGATCTTGATTAAATATTTCTATTAACTTTTTATCCTCATATTTGTAAATAACTGCAATTTCAAATCCACCAGAGCCACCAAATCCACCTCTCACCATAATTTCGGATTTATTATCTCCAGTAAAATCGGCCACAAAAAGCTGCAAGTTATATCCACTATATGGAAAATTTATAGAGATAGATTCTTCATTTTCTGGGTTTAGCACAAGTTCTATATTATCTGCATATGAGATATCTTTGTATGGATAGACTCCTACGAGTATTGCTTTATCTGTTGAATGCTCACCTGTTATATTACCTGAATTGATATCTATAATTGTTTTTTTAGTATTATCTGTCATATTATTTTCAACTCCTTGTATATTAAGTTTTTACAACTTTAAAACATTTACCATATAACGATAACTTTATATGGTACGGTTTGAGCTGGAATATTATTTTTTCTAGTTCCATATACAACTATTAGATTTCGATTTTTAGGGATTTTAGTAAAGGTTTGACCATTTTACAATTCTACTTGAGTAGATGGTGAAATGATTAATTTTAATTTGCCACCGCTACTAACTAACTCGCTATCAAAAAATCATCTATCATTGGAATTTTACTATGAAAAAATTTGAAACTTTTTACTTTTACTCCTCCATTATTATTTTATACAGTTTATGTTTTTTTTAGATTTTATGTTCCTTTATGTGATAAAGTCACAGAAAGAAGCTTGATAAAATGATAATATCTAATTAAGTACAGTGTTCTTAAATTTAAAGATTTAGAGGATTAAATAAAATAAGTCTAGAGATAAACCAATAGGCTTATTTTTATAATGAATATGTGGAGGAAAAATTAATGGGATTTTTATCAGGCTTATTTGAGAATAAGAAATATACCAATATAAATGGAGAAGAATTACAAAAAATAGTTAAACAAAATAAAGATGTATTAATACTAGATGTAAGAACTATAGGAGAGTTTAGAAGTGGACATATTCCAAAATCTAAAAATATTCCGGTACAAGAATTAAGCTCAAAAGTAGATACATTAGATTCTTATAAAGATGATGAAATAATAGTATATTGTGCATCAGGTGCAAGAAGTGCTAGTGCAGCCACGGCTCTATCTAAAAATGGATTTAATAATATCTATAATTTAAGTGGTGGAGTTTCTAGCTATAAAGGTAAGCTTAAATAAATATAAAAGCCTTCTATCTATATTTTATGTAGTATAGAAGGCTTTTGTTTACTCAGTAATATGTTTTGGTAAGTTTAAAGGATTTCATTCTTCAATATGAAATTGAGATACGATAGGATATTTTAGACTAATAATAGGCATAAAAAGTTTTATTATAATATAAAAATTTAGAAAATAAGGACAAGAAAGGTCTTCTACTTTTATTTTATCAATATGTTAGCAAAATAAAAAGGCTAGAACTATGGCCATTTATATTTATAAAGTTATATGCTAGGATTACATCATATAAGTTATAATTTAGATATATTAATATAATATAAACATTAAGTTTTATAAAAATTATTTATTGTAAAGGTAGGAGATAATGAGAGATATAATAACATATTCATTATGCAAATATGATGAGAAGTCGGATAAATATTATGAACAAGTATCAATTTTCACTGATGAAGTAATAGATAAAATAGATGATTCTACTGATATATGGGTAAAAGATTTTCAAGATTTTATAATTAAAAATAATATAGAAGATTTAAGAAGCAACATAGAATATTCACTTGAATTACTGATTTTAGGAGTACTATGGAGAAATTATATAGATAAAGCAATTATATTAAAGAAAATACCAAAGATTATACTTATAAAACTATCTAAGTTAAGAGAAAAAAATAGTATAAAGAAAACAGCAGATTTTTTTAGAGGAATTTTAGGAACGCTATTTTTAGATAGAGAAGACAATAAGAACATAGATTTTACATTAGATAGTTTAATAAAACTAATTCATTGGTTATCGGCTACAGGAGAATTCAAGCAAGAAGTTGAAAGACTAAAAATATGGGGAAATTATTTATCTAATAAATCTGAAAAAGAAATTAACAATATAATATCAGCATCAGTGAATTTAGCACAATGGTTTGAAATAAAAAGTGAAGAAAAACTAGGACATTACACTGAAAATGTTAATAAGTTTCATAACACAACGTATAAGGAATATAAATATAGAGAAGATTATATATATTGTGGACGTAAAAGAGTAGAATACCATTTAAATATGGTTGGTGCTGAAATAATGAATAGAGCTTACAGAGAAGATTTTCTTAAAACAAAAGAAAAAAGACTACTTTTACCTGCTTGTATAAGATTAAATGCTAATGATAACTGTAAAGCTATTAGAACAAAAGAAGGATATTTATGTACAAATTGTACAAAATTATGTAAAGTGAACCAATATACAAAATTAGGGGAAAAATATAATTTTAAAGTTTATACTATTCCTCATGAATCATCTGTATTTACAAAAGAAAAACCGCAAACAGGATATATAGGAATAATTGGAGTAGCATGTGTTCTCAATCTGATTTCTGGAGGATATAAAGCTAAAGATTTAGGGTTTATTCCACAATGTGTACTATTGGATTATTGTGGATGTAAAAATCATTGGCATAAAAATGGTATTGTTACTGATATTAACGTTGATATAGTATTATACACTATTGGAGTAAACAAAATAAAAATTTAAATAAATTCTATAAATAAACAAAGAAGGGCTGTCTCAAAATAGAGATTAGCTCCTTTTCTTTGTCAAAAAATTTATGCAAATGTATAATAAATTGGTAGAAACAGATACTAAAAATATCATAGAATATCTATGAATTTTGTTTTATATAAAAGAAGAAAAAGAGCTAGGAAACAAAAAAAATAGAAGAAAAGGAGCTAAAATGACAGAGAGAAAAGGAATGATAGAAACAGGATGGAACTTAGACAACAGTTATGCCCATTTGCCTAAATCATTTTTTACCATCCTAAACCCAACCCCTGTATGTTCACCGAAGTTGATTATTCTCAATTATCCGTTGGCAACATCTCTGGGGTTCAACATTCAGTCACTGGAAAGCGATGATAGCGTAGCGGTATTTGCTGGAAATCAGATTCCTAAAGGTGCTTTACCCCTTGCTCAAGCTTATGCGGCGCATCAATTCGGGCATTTTAACATGTTAGGAGACGGTCGAGCTATACTGATTGGCGAGCAGATAACGCCTTTAGGTGAACGATTTGATATTCAACTTAAGGGTTCAGGCATAACACCATATTCCCGCAGAGGCGATGGCCGAGCAGCACTTGGACCAATGCTGCGCGAATACATCATTAGTGAAGCAATGCATGCACTTGGTATTCCTACTACCCGTAGCCTAGCAGTGGTGACAACAGGTGAGCCAATAATGCGTGAAACCAAACAACCTGGTGCAATTTTAACCCGTGTGGCTGCCAGTCATCTACGCATCGGCACTTTTCAATATGTTGCAAAATGGGGTACTGTTGAGGAGCTTAAAGCCTTGGCTGATTACACATTGCAAAGACATTTTCCAAACGTTAAGGATGATGAAAATAGATATCTTTCGCTACTTCAGGAAGTGATTAAGCGTCAGGCCGTGTTGATTGCAAAATGGCAATTGGTTGGATTTATCCATGGGGTAATGAACACAGACAATATGACCATTAGTGGAGAAACCATTGACTATGGTCCTTGTGCATTCATGGATGCCTATGACCCAGCAACGGTATTCAGTTCCATTGACGTTCATGGCCGCTATGCCTATGAAAATCAGCCAAATATTGCAGAGTGGAATCTAGCGAGATTTGCTGAAACTCTATTGCCACTATTGCATGACAACCAGGAACAGGCTATCAAACTGGCTCAGGATGCACTTTCAGATTTTGCTGAGCTGTATCAACGTAATTGGCTTGCAGGAATGAGATCAAAACTTGGAATATTTAACGAAGAATCACAGGATGAATCCCTTATTGAAGATCTTTTCTTTATGATGCAAAAGTATAGTGCAGACTATACGAATATCTTCCGTGCATTAACTTTTAATAAGATGGAGGATACGGTCCTGTTTGGCACTACGGAATTTGCTCAGTGGTATGAGTTGTGGAAGGCGAGATTAGACAGACAGAAGGAATCAAAAGTCGAATCACATGAGTTGATGAGAAACTCCAATCCTGCGATAATCCCTCGAAACCACAGGGTAGAAGAAGCACTAGAAGCCGCAGTGAAACAAGGAGACTATAGTGTGATGCATCTACTTCTTAATGTTCTTTCAAATCCCTACGCGCACTCTACTGAACAGGATGAGTACTCCACGCTGCCTGCGCCATCAAGCTGTCCTTACAGAACTTTTTGCGGTACTTAATATAGAAGCATTAGACCAGCTAACTGATGTCAAGTGAAAATTAAAAATAACTGTTATATGAAAAAGGGCATAATTAATAGCCCTTTTTCTAGTTCATATACTATTTGGATTATTTCTAGTACTATGGGGTATACATACAATGAAAATGGATGATGCATTCGTAGTAAAAACTCAAAAAATAAAAAATATTTTTAATTTATTAATACTTGGAAAGGCTTCTGGAATAGGATAATTATTAAGTGGCATCTTATGTATAGTTATAGGGAATGTATCTTTTATAATTAAGTAATTTAAAACCTAAAAACTACTATATATAGTGTAGCTATACACATACCTAAAAATACAATATAGAACCATCACTACCAATAAACAAAGTATCACAAAATCTATGAGGTAAACCAATAGGATTATTTTCATAGACTCTATGTAAAAATTGATTTAAATATATTTACTAGTAAGAGGTGCCACGAAATTAACATGAAAAAAGAAGTAAAAATAGCTATAAGAAGTTTGGTTGAATTTATAATGAGACATGGAAGTATTGATAATAGGTATGTAGGGGCTGTTAAAGCCATTGAAGGTATAAGAGGAAATCAAAAAAGGAGAAAATAAGAGTGTTGACTTTTATACATATGAATTTATACATATGAAAATGTACATGATTTTCGGAATGGCATCTATAACAAAATCCACGATAGGAATTTATCGTGGACTTTTATTATGAATAATTCAGGTTAAGTTTATAAAGATTATTAATTAAAGCAACCAGATGAGTATTACATCAATATTTTAATGATTTTAAAATACAATTTAATTTTGTATCAATGTAACAGATCTTTTGCTCAAGATCATCAACTTTTTTATCTAGTTTTTTTAATTTAGAATTAATATTCAGTACTGTGTTGTTTATTTCTTGAAGACCGTAATTAGGGTCAAGAACTGTATCCTCAATAGTACTAACTTCAGCTTTAATTTCTTGAAGACCATAATCTTGATTAGTTATTTCATCATAAATAGCTCCCAACAAATCTTCAGTAGTTATAAATTTTAATACGAAGGCATTAGAATCTCCACTGAGATCTGAATCATATGGGCGCTTTGTAGGAAAATCTGATGAAGCAGTGAAGCCAGTAACATAAAAATTATTAGAGTTATCTACTGCTACTCCATTACCATAATCCTCAGAAGAACCATTTATATATGCAGAATATACTATATTGCTTCCGTTTGAGTTAAGTTGAGTAACAAAAGCTGCACCAGAACCATTAAAATCAACACCAAAACCATTAGTTTTCGGAAAATCTGATGAAGAAGTGAAGCCAGTAATATAAGCATTATTAAAGTTATCTATTGCTATTCCATAAGCATAATCTTGATCAGAACCATTTATATATGCAGAATATACTATTGAGCTTCCGCTTGGGTTAAGTTTAGTAACAAATGCAGCAAAAGTACCGTTAGAAGGTATACCAAAACTATTAGTGGTTGGATAAGTTAAATTTGATGAACGAGTATAGCCAGCAATATAAGCATTATTAGAGTTATCTACTGCTATTCCAAAAGCAACATCCTCAGAAGTACCATTTAGATATGCAGAATATACCATCACTCCGCTTGGGTTAAGTTTAGTAGCAAAAACAGCAGTAGAACCATTATAAGCAGTACCAAAATTAGTAGTAGTTGGATAATCTATTGAATCAGTGTAGCCAGTAATATAAGCATTATTAGAGTTATCTACTGTTATTCCCAAAGCTTTATCGTTAGAAGAACCATTTATATAGATAGAATATAATATTGTGTTTCCGTTTGGGTTAAGTTTAGTAGCAAAGGCAGCGTAAGTGCTATTATAAGGTACCCCCAAACTATTAGTAGTTGGATAATTTGATGAACTAGTGAAACCACTGATATAAGCATTATTAGAGTTATCTACTGCTATTCCATAAGCAACATCCTCAGCAAAACCATTTATATATGCAGAATATACTATTGCGTTTCCGATTGGGTTAAGTTTAGTAACAAAGACTGCATCAGAGCCATTCCAACCGACACCCAAACTATTAGTAGTTGGATAATTTGATGAATTAGTGTAACCAGTAATATAAGCATTATTAGAGCTATCTACTGCTATCCCATAAGCAACATCATCGCCATCACCATTAATATATGTGGAATATATTAAATTACCATTAGTATCGAATTTAGTTACAAATACAGCATAAGTGCCATCATAAGGTATACCAATGATAGGATTAGTTGGTAGAAAATTACTAGAATTAGTAAGACCAGTTACATAAGCGCTTCCAAGAGTATCTACAGCAATACCAAGTCCCTCAGTTGTATTATTACCACCTAGATAAGTTGAATAAAATAAAACAGGGTCAATTATTAATTCTTTTTTTATATCATAGTTTTTTGCTTCTATACTTAAAGAATCTTCGTTTACAATAAATTTAGATATTACTTGACTTTTAATTTCATTAATAATTTGATAAGAATTCGGTTTTAATAATTTTATTTGTGAAGTTTTTACAGATATTATAGCATTTCCTTCTTCATCTAGTTTAAGTTCATCATGACCTTCGAATAATAATTTAATATGTTTTGGATTAGCGTTAGGTTTAACTATGAAGTCGTATTCTAATAAATTTCCATTAGAGTAGAAAACCAAATCTATATTAGGATAAATATTGTTATATCTTATCTTAGAATAAGTGTTTATATTTGTAACTCCTTCTTTAGGAAGGTTTTGTCCAAAATAATTGAATTTTGATTGTAGTTCATCTTCTCCAACTATATTTACATTACTATTACAATTTTTAAATAATATATTTATGAAATAAGTTTTTCTTTTAGGTAATTTCTCTACTATTTTTTTTTCTGGACTCTTAAAAAGATCTCTTTGCTTTTTAGCTTCATCTTCCAGTAGAGGTTCCATAACACCAATAGTTATCCTATCCTGTAGAAAAAATAGTGTAAGATTTCCTTTTTTTAGTATAAATTTAGCATCGCTATATTGTTGACCTGAATTTTTTTCAAAGATGTATGAAGAGTTTTTCATTAAATTATTTTCAAGTTTATAATTCATTTTTGTATCTCCTTATGATAATTTTGTTGTTTAATATTAAAATATTAAATATAGAGTAATAAAGTGAACCTTTTTTGTAAATTAGTTTATATTCATGAGCCTGTAGAAAATGATTTTAAAAAGGCAATTGAAAGCGCTAAGCTTGATAGATATAGAATTTTAAATATGAGAAAGGACTATAACTTAATAGTCATAGTCCTTATAAAAATTTGATTATCTACAATTGCATTTACAGATTTGATTTTAGTAATTCTAAAATACAATTTAATTTCGCATTAAGGCTATATATCTTTTGCTCAAGATCATCAACTTCTCCATCTAGTCTTTTTAATCTATAATTAATCTCCAATACTGTTTTATTTATTGGTTGAAGACCGTAATTAGGGTCAAGAACTGTATTCTCGATAGTACTAACCTCTGCTTTAATTTCTTGAAGACCATAATCTTGATTAGTTATTTCGTCATAAATAGATCCCAACAAATCTTCAGTAGTTATAAATTTTAATACGAAGGCATTAGAATCTCCACTAAGATCTGAATCGTATGGGTGTTTTGTAGGAAAATCTGATGATAAGGTAACTCCAGTAACATAAAAATTATTAGAGTTATCTACTGCTATTCCATAACCAGTATCATCGTCATCACCATTTATATAAGCAGAATATACTATTGAGTCTCCATTTGAGTTAAGTTTAGTAATAAACACTGCAAAAGTGATATTATAAGCTACACCAAAACTATTAGTAATTGGATAATTTGATGAAACAGTGTAGCCAGTAATATAAGAATTATTAGAGTTATCTACTGCTATTCCAAGAGCCTCCTCAGCACTATCACCATTAATATATGCAGAATATACTATTGAGTCTCCATTTGAGTTAAGTTTAGTAACAAATACTGCACCAGAGTCATCCGGATCATCAGCAAGAGTTTTAGTGCTTGGATAATTTGATGAATAAGTAACTCCAGTAATATAAGCATTATTAGAGTTATCTAATGCTATTGCATAAGCAAAATCATCGCTATCACCATGAATATAGGTAGAATATATTAAATCACCATTGGTATCGAACTTAATTACAAATACAGCATAAGTGCTATCATAAGGCATACCAATGATAGGATTAGTTGTTGGAAAATTACTAGAAGTAGTAAAGCCAGTTACATAAGCGCTTCCAAGAGTATCAACAGCAATACCAGATCCCTCAGTTTCACCATTACCACCTAAATAAGTTGAATAAAATAAAACAGGGTCAATTATTAATTCTTTTTTTATATCATAGTTTTTTGCTTCTATGCTTAAAGAATTTTCACTTACAATAAATTTAGATGTAACTTCACTTTTAATTTCATTAATAATTTGATAAGAATTCGGTCTTAATAATTTTATTTGTGAAGATTTTATAGATATTATAGCATTTCCTTCTTCATCTAATGTAAGTTCATCATGACCTTCAAATAATAATTTAATATGTTTTGGATTAGCATTAGGTTTAACTATGAAGTCGTGTTCTAATAAATTTCCATTAGAGTAGAAAACCAAATCTATATTAGGATAAATATTGTTATATCTTATCTTAGAATAAGTGTTTATATTTGTAACTCCTTCTTTAGGAAGGTTTTGTCCAAAAGAATTGAATTTCGATTGTAGTTCATCTTCTCCAACTATATTTGCATTACTATTACAATTTTCAAATAATATATTTATAAAATAAGTTTTTCTTTTAGGTAATTTCTCTAATATTTTTTTTTCTGGACTCTTAAAAAGATCTCTTTGCTTTTTAGCTTCATCTTCTGGTAAAGGTTGCATAACACCAATAGTTATCCTATCCTGTAGAAAAAATAGTGTAAAGACCTCTGTTTTTAGTATAAATTTAGCACTACTATATTGTTGACCTAAATTTTTTTCAAAAATGTATGAAGGATTTTTCATTAAATTATTTTCAAGTTTATAATTCATTTTTGTATCTCATTATGATAATTTTTTTGTTATTTAATATTAAAATATTAAATATGTATTAATAAAGTGAACCTTTTTTATGAATTAATGAATGTATAACACAAAGCTTCTTCAGGTAGATCTATTTGGCTAAAAGATTCTATATAGGGATTGTTACAAGCAAATTCTTTTTATATATCTATGGTAAAATATATTTACTAGTTAATTAAGTGAAAATATACTAAATAAAAGATAGTGGATATTATTCTTGTGATTCGTCTCCAACATTGAAATCCATGAAAAGATATTATCATAACACTATGGTAATATCTTTTTTAACTTATATAAGAGGACTTCTATATAAAAAAAATAACTCATGCTATAAAAACATAAGTTATTTTTATAATAATACACTTAGCTTCCGTTCTTAATGTAATCATTGAAGGCTAATAATTAAATATTTTATATTTAAGATAAAATTCACCTGACATACTAAGTTCTGCAATGTTTTCTATAATAACAACATTTACAACAATTATATATCTTTTCTTCCCACCAACCAAAAGCAACTTTTGTACTATCTGGTTCAATAGGTAGGATTCCTCCAAGATAAACAACAAGAGATTCTCCAGGTGGAATGATAATTTGACTACCATCAATTACTAAAGTTGAAGATGGAGAAACTATCCTAGTAAATATAGGTATACTTGTGCTAGGAGCTTCAGTAACTGTATTTAAATATCGAATTTGTCCTTGAGGATTCTCACACTTAAAAGCTAAGTTAGCACTGCTAACTAAATCACTTACTAATCCTCCTTTTACTTTATATTTAAGATAAATTTCAGCTGACACACTAAGTTCTGAAAGATTTGTTACAGTTATAGCATTTACATAAATATTAACGCCTGAATTACGAGGATTTACCAATGCTGCTAACGCACGTCCACCTTCTCCAGTTAATATTGGTGTTTGACCAATAAAATAATTTCCTTCTTCTGATTGATATAAAGCATACGGAATGGATACAGTCTTATCCACTTTTTTATCAGTATTTGTCACTATAATCACCTATATAGATAAATTTTAGGGAAAGTTTCTTTTCCTATTATAGAATATTCCTAATATGTAAAATGTGTTACAAATATTTATGTTTTTCGTTTACAATTTACAAAATTTATTATCTGTTTAGAATAAATAGAAATGAACCGTACCATAAGTAAATGCAATTTTTTACTTTTTAAATTAATATTGAAATAAATAAGTACAAGTTTTAGCTTTTACAAGGTAGCGTGCAACGTATGAATAGAAAAATAAAATGGTAATAAATTCAATTTATGATATAATTTTAGTAGAAATTTACAACAGTAATAAATAATAAAAAGGCAGGTGAGACAGCATGATTAATGGTAATCTATCATTAGATGTAGGAAGTAATATTAAAATTAATGGAGTTAAATTTGTTGTAGATGGTTTTATAGTGTTTATGGATTGTGATGATACAAGATGGACTGAATATAAGCTAAAATCTAATGAAGAATTTAAGGTTAGATGGTTGAGTGTTGATGTATTAAATAATGAGTATGCTATATACAGTGAAGAATTATATAGTGAAGAATTTTCAGAAGATAATATTAAATTCCATGGATATAAAAAAGTAGATAGTACATCAGCAAAGGTAGTAGATTATAGTAGACTTACCTGATCCTAACGATGAAAATTTAAACAAGTTGTATACAAATATATTTTATAGAGTATGTGGTAACAATTTAGCTACTACAGGGGCTATGTCAGTTCAATCAACCAGTCCATATTATTCAAAACAAGCATATTGGTGCATAAATAAGACGATAGAAAAAGAAGGTTTTAGTGTGATTCCTTATCATGTGGAAGTACCAATTTTTGGGGATTGGGGATTTCAGCTAGTAACTAAAGCCCCCATAGATACTAAAGGTATTAAATTAGATATAGAGACTAAGTTTTTAGATAGTTAAACCATAGATAGGTTACTTAAATTTAGTAAGGATGAAATGGTTAATAAGGACGATATAATTACAAATACATTAGTAAAGCCACAGCTATTAAAGTATTATTTAGAGGCTGTGAATGTGTGGAGATAAAAACTACCTTTTGGATAGTTTTTATCTTCTTTTATATTTAAGGTAATATTCATCTGGTATATTTAAATAACTATATAGACAATAATTCACTTTCTGACTTATTATTTTGAGTATTAAATCTACAAGAGATGTAATCCATAAATAATTTCAAATTATCACTTATATCACTATCCTTTTTTGTAATCATACATATATCCCATAAAAAAGAAGAGTCTTTAAATGGTATATAGTTTATTTTACAATTAGGAGTATGAGCGAAATCTATGCTTACCCCTATACCTTCATTACGCTTGCTTAAATCATGAATAAGTATCATTTCTTTTGTTTCCATAACGATATTAGGATCAAAACCATTTTCTAAACATTTTATTAGAAAATTGTGATAAACCTTAGAATACTTGCTACTAATTATTATTTTTTCATCCTTTAAATCTTTAAATTCTATTTCATCTTTATTAGATAGAGGATGAGCTTTACTTATAAGGGCATATAAATTTTCACTTTTTATTGATTTATAGTCAAATTTGCTATTATCGAGAGATGAAATAGAAAATCCTAAATCTACCTTTTTATTAAAAATAGCGTCCTCACATTCAAAGTCAGTATACTCTTCTATATTTAAATCTATATTTGGATACATATCTTTAAATTCATCAAATATATTCACTGACAATGAATTTAAAACTCCATATGAAACACCAATTTTCAAAAAATCTTCTCCCCTAGTAGCAATCTCTTTTATACCTTCAGTAAGAATATCAAATTGATATACTATAGAAATAGCCTTGTCTTTTAGATACTCACCGTATTTTGTAAGTTCACTTCCATTAGAATTTCTATAAAATAGTGGTACATCAATTTCTTTCTCTAAAGTGCTTATTGATTTACTTAACCCTTGTTGAGATATATAAAGATTTTTAGCAGCCTTTGAAAAACTACCATACCTACATATTTCCAAAAAATATTTTAAAGTTTTAATATCCATCTAGATCACCTTTTTATTAAATATATATTTAAATCTAAAATACTGTAAATTTTTTCCTAATAAAATTATATCACTAAACTACTATGCATGCTATATAACTACGAAACTTGCATAATTACTAGAAGTTGTTAAACATACAACAAAGTATTGTTATTTAAAAGAATATACATCTGCTAGAATTGAAAGTGAAAATAGAAGTGAAAATCAAGGGGGATTGAGGTATGGATAAAAAGCTAATGACTATTGACTTAAATAGCCAGATTTTATTAGAAAAAGCAGAAAGAGATGGAGTAGAAACCATGTATGACAGAAAAACCTCCGCTAAAGCTCAGTGTGGATTTGGGCTTCAAGGAAATTGTTGCAGAATATGTGCAATGGGGCCTTGTAGAATAACTCCAAAAACACCAAGAGGTTTATGTGGAGCAGATGAACATGTGATAGTAGGTAGGAATTTTGCAAGGATGTGCGCTGGAGGAACTGCAGCCCATTCAGACCATGCTAGAGACATAGCACATACTATGGCGTTAACTAGTAGAGATGGAAATTACAAAATAAGAGAAGAAGAAAAATTAATAGCCTTAGCAAAGGATTGGGCAATAGAAACAGAAAATAAAGATATTTATGACATAGCTCATGAAGCTGCAGAGGTAGCATTAATGGAATTTGGAAAGCCTCGTGGAGTGTCAATATTTTTGAAAAATGCACCAGCTAAAAGACAAGAAGTATGGAGAAAAAATGATATAGAACCAAGAGCAATAGATAGAGAGATAGCTACAGTAATGCATTCTACTCATATAGGATGTTCTGCTGATATAGATAGTTTGATTAATCTATCACTAAGAACATCAATGGCAGATGGATGGCAAGGTTCAATGATAGGAACACAATTTAGTGATATAATGTTTGGAACACCAACACCACAAGAAACTGAGGCTAATTTAGGGGTACTAGAAGAAAATAAAGTAAACATAATATTACATGGGCATGAACCTTCATTATCAGAAATGATAGTTTTAGCAGCAGAAGATCCAAAATTAGTATCTCTAGCTAAAGAAGTGGGGTCTGAGGGAATAAATATATCTGGTATGTGTTGTACAGGTAATGAAATAACAATGAGACATGGTATAAAAATAGCTGGAGACTTCCATCAACAAGAACTTGCTATCATAACTGGTGCAGTAGAGGCCATGATAGTAGACGTTCAATGTATATTCCCATCATTAGCAAGAGTTTCTAAGTGTTATCATACTAAGTTTATAACAACATCTAAAAAGGCAAAAATTACAGACTCAATTTACATGGAATTTAAGGAAGAAAATGCATATCAAGACGCTTTACAAATTGTTAGAGAAGCTATATTAAACTTTAAGAACAGGGACAAGTCAAAAGTTCTTATACCGCAGTTAAAATCAAAAGCAACAGTTGGATATAGTACAAATGCAATAATAAAACAACTTGATAAGGTTGTAAATACTCAAATAGATGAAACAGGAACAGTGAAGCCTTTAGTAGATTGTATAAAATCTGGAGCAATTAGAGGTATAGCTGGGGTAGTTGGATGTAACAATGCAAGGGGAGTTTCAAATTTAGCTCATACAACAATAATGAAAGAATTAATCAAAAATGACATTCTTGTAGTTACCACTGGATGTGGTGCTTCAGCAGCAGCTAAATTTGGATTGATGGAAAAAGAAGCAGCTAAAACACTTGCTGGGAAAGGTCTTGCTGCAGTTTGTGAATTAGTTGACATACCTCCTGTATTACATATGGGATCTTGTGTTGATTGTAGCCGTATACTAGAAGTAGCTTCAGCTGTAGCTAATTTTGTAGATATGGATATAAGTGATCTTCCAGTAGTTGGTGTAGCACCAGAATGGATGTCTGAAAAAGCTGTGGCTATAGGAACATACATGGTAGCTTCAGGAGTAGATACTTACTTAGGAATTATGCCTCCTGTAGGAGGTTCATCAAAAGCAGTACAAATACTAACTGAAGGTTTACAAGAACAAGTAGGTGCAACATTTACTGTTAATGAAAACCCTAAAGAGTTAGCAGCTACAATAATAGCTGACATAGAAAAGAAACGTATTCATTTTGAGGCTTTATATGAAAAAATGAATTCAAAAATTGAAGGATAAATTGTATATAACAAAGGAGGGAAAGTATGAAAATAGCAATAACAGGTAAAGGTGGAGTAGGTAAAACAACTTTTTCCTCAATATTATCAAGAATGTTTGTACAAGATGGATATAGAGTAGTTGCTGTAGATGCAGACCCTGATGCAAATTTGGCATCAGCTCTAGGGTTTACCAAAGAAATATATGAATCAATAATACCTATATCGCAAATGAAGGATATTATATCTGATAGAACATCAGCTGAAGCTGGAACATTTAATAAAATGTTTAAATTAAATCCTAAAGTAGATGATATACCTTATAAATATTGTAAGGAATATAATGGAGTAAAATTACTTACTTTGGGAAGTGTAGATTATGGAGGTTCAGGATGCGTATGTCCTGAACATGTATTACTAAAGAGACTATGTTCTCATTTAATATTACAAAATAAAGATGTGGTTATTATGGATATGGAAGCAGGAATAGAACACTTAGGTAGAGGAACAGCTGAAGGTGTTGATGCTTTTATAGTAGTAGTAGAACCAGGAGAAAGAAGTTTGCAGACCTATAGAAAAATTAAACAATTAGGAAATGATATAGGAATAAAAAAAGTTTTTGTTGTGGCGAATAAAATTAGAAACAGAGAAGATGAAAATTTTATAAATAATAATTTAGAGGATGGAGATGTCCTAGGATTTATTTATTATAATCAAGATGTAATAGACTCAGATAGATGTAATAAATCCCCATATGACATAAGTAAACATACAAGAGAACAGGTAAAAGTGATAAAAGATAGATTAATGTTATTACAAAATTTAAATAAATAATTTGCAACTATCAAAGAATCATCAATTAAATCTGCATTTTGAATAATTAAAACACTTATATTCAATGAATATGAGTGTTTTTTATATGCACTAAAAAAATCGTATCAAAAGTAAAGGATACGGTTTTTTTACTGTCTAACTAATATATTGATGAAACTATTTGTAATGGAATGAATACATTTAATTGAATCATAACATATAATACCAATATTATATATTCATATAAATTAGAAATAAGGGGGGATAGTATGGAATTTAATATTTCAGATATTGTACTTATTAAGGGTGATGAAAATAATGAATTATGGGAAATTATAAATATATTTAATGGATATGTTCATTTAAAAGGGAAGACAAATAGATCCATCATTGTAGTAACTGAAAAAGAAATAGAAAAAGCAGAACAAGATATAATAGATATGAAATTAAAAGAAAGAACTGAATATGTTGATTTTATATGTAGTAATATTAGATTTTTAGAAAGAACTGCTGAGGATAGTAAAAATAATACAAACGATAGAAAAACATTTAATTTACCAGGAAAGATACTTCACTTAGATACTGACAAAAATTATTTAGATAATTGCTTAAAACTATACAACCAATATAATATACCTGCAATTGGATATACAATGGATTCTAAAGAAATGCCTATGAAAGTAATAGAACTATTAAAAACACACGATCCAGATATATTAGTTATTACTGGACATGATAGATATGAAATTTCAAAAGATCCAAATGATGTAAACTCTTATGCAAATTCTAAATACTTTGCTCAGGCAGTAGTTAAAGCTAGGACATTTGAGCAAGATATAGACTCATTAATAATATTTGCTGGTGCATGTTCTTCTTTTTTTGAAGGTTTAATTTCAGTTGGTTCCAACTTTGCATCTTCACCAAAAAGAATAGAAATAGCTGAACTTGATCCGGCGATTATTGCTTGTCAAATAGCATTAACTCCAATTTTACAATCTATAAATCTTATAGAATGTATAGAAAATACACATTCAAAATTTGACGGGATAGGTGGAATTCAAACTGAAGGAACACTAAAATTAGCAACTTTTCCTACTTTAGTAAGTTCAAAATCTGATACAGTTGATTCACAAATGCGTATAGTCATAGATTCAGGACATTCATCTATTGGAAATGTAAAAAAATCAAATGTAGATACGAGAAGTGCTAAAAATGAAGAATACGATATTAACTTTAATATTAGTATTAAATTAAAAGAGCAATTAGAAAATAACAGTTTTGAGGTTATAATGACTAAATCGAAACCTAATGAATATTTAAGTAGTACTGAAATAGCTAAGGTTGGAAATGAAGCAAATGCTGATTTAGTAATAAAATTACATTGTAATAGAGATTCTGATAAGAATACTAATGGAGCATTCGTATTAGTCCCTTGTAATAGTCAATATAATAGAAATAAATTATATAAACAAAGTAAGCTTTATGGTGAGACAATAATAAAAGAGTATTGTAGTGAAATTGGTATTACAAATAGGGGGCTAATGGATAAAAATAATTTACAGGCATTTAATTTGTCAAAGGTTCCTATAGTTTTAATAGGGATGGGATTTTTATCTAATATCCATGAAAATAGTATTTTAAGTGATGAATATAGCCAGCAAAAGATAGCAAGAGCTATAGCAAAAGGAATTGTTAAGTGCTTTACTAAATAATATAAAAAACTAAAGATATGAAAAAATAAAAGTAGCTAGAAGCTAGGCGTGAGGGAATAGGTGGAAGTGGTGCTAGTAGCATAGTAGGAGCTAATCCATATAAAAGTGCAGTAAGTTAATTAAATGTGTATATAATTAGCTAAATTAGAAAGATAAAATCAGACTATAAAGCCCTCAATATATGAGGGCTTTTGTGATATAATTAAATGTATTGGCAATTAAATCCATATTTTAGGGGTGTAGAAAGTACTAAAGTAATTTAGATTTATCTAATTTATATATAAATTATAGTTTTTCACAGCGAGCTTTTAAATTAAGGCAAGATATTTTATATAATAATATTTTAATTTTAGATACTAAGTACAAGGTTTTGGATACGAGAAATAAATCAAACTTTAGTATTGCCGGTAGTACTACAACAGGAAAGAGAGTGGTAAGCTAATTAAAATAAGTTATTATATAGTAACTAAAAAATCGACAATCGGAATTGATTTCATATTTTAAAACAGGAAGGAGGGTGATTTGATAGTGTTATTACTTGAACATTTACTGAAATTAGTTCTTGCATCTTTTATAGGATTTTTGGTTGGTCTAGAAAGAAGTTCCAGGAAAGGCAGCCCAATAGGAGTTGGGACGACATCTAATCTTATAACTGGAGTTTGTTTGTTGACTATTATATCTGCAAATTGCTTACCTGGATCAGATTCATCGCGTCTTATAGCAAATATAATTACCGCTATAGGATTTTTGTGTGGGGGAGTGATTTTCACAAAACCAACAGATGACGATACAAATGATCAAGAAGTTGTTGGATTAACAACTGGGGCAACACTGTTTAGTCTTGCTGGGATAGGGATAGCAATCGGATTAGGTTACTATGGGTTAGCTATAATTACTACTATAATAGTAGAGTTAAATATATTAGCGTCACGACTTATTAAAAAAGTGCGTCCAAAAGAAGAATAGTATGATTTTTGAATTAACTATTAGCATATAGAGAATGATATATTATTATATTAAGAAATTAAATATATGCTTATAAAATAAGATCTGTTATAAACTAGTTAAATTACAAAAGCCTTCTCAAATATGAGGAGGCTTTAATAATTATCTAAAAATAATATAAAATCTAAGGGGGATGTTTCGTTCAGTAGGAGACAAAACAAATATTAAAAAATGAATATCACATAAAAAACTGTGGAGTAGTTCAATATAATGTTATATAGTAGAATTTTACACCAAAACCTTATTTTTTGTATATCAAAAGAGGATTTTATCTCTTTATGTCTAATTTATATATCTATGAAAACATATAAATATTATACTTTATATGTTAAGGAAGGGAACAAATACATGATAAGCTTAAAGAAAAAAATAATGATACCTGTATTTTTATTATCTATAGTAGGTACTTTGATACTATCTTTTTCCGTATATAATAAATCTAGACATATAATAATTGATTATGTTGAACTGTTAGCTCAAAATAAGGCTGAAAAGCTAGCTCTTCATGTTGACTATAATCTAGAAAAATGGAAGTCAGCAGTGAATATGCTTGCTTCAATGGATACAACAAAAGATATGAACTATGAAGCATTTAAAGAATATATTTCTAATAATAAAGAATTATATAATAAAGAATATGAGTGTTTATTTATTAGTGATACAAGAGGTGATTATGTATCTACTGATGGGGATAAAGATACTATTGCAGATAGAGACTATTTCCATGAAGTTATGAGTAGTGGAAATACAACTATTTCAAAACCTGTAATATCAAAAGCTACTGGAAACTATATTATTGTTGTTGCAGCACCTATTAAAGATGATAATGGAAACATTATAGGTTTGGTTGGGGTAGATGTAAATTTATCTGTTATTACAGATATAATTAAAGATGAAAAACTAGGAACTGGTGGTTATGCATATATGATTAACAAGGATGGTTTAATGATGGCCCATCCAAATAAGAATTTTATCTATAAATATAATATATTAAATGATGAAAATAAAGATACCGTTGATCTGGGTAAAAAAATGATGAATAGTGAAGTAGGAATAAAATATTATGAACATAATGGTATAAAAAAAATAACTTCTTATATGCCTATAAAATCAACAGGATGGGCTATCGGAATGAGTGCTGATTACAATGAAGAAACTAAGAGTGTATTAATATTAAGAGATTATATGTTGTTAATGGGAATTTTTATTCTAGTTTTAATTCTAATATTATTAAATTATATTACGGATAACTTAGTTAAACCTATTGATAACCTAAAAAAACATATGGAAATAGCGACTAAAGGGGATCTATCAGTTCAATGCGAGGTACATAGCAATGACGAAATAGGTATACTTGCAAAAAGTTTTAATAAATTGATAAAAGAAAATAAAAGATTATTAGAAGAAACAATTGAATATGATAGGCTAAAGACTGAATTTTTCTCTAATATATCTCATGAGTTAAAAACACCACTAAATATAATTTTTTCTACAACACAATTATTACCTTTATATATTAAAAATGATAATGAAAATATTGAGTCTACAAAAATTAATAAACACATAAATATAATGAAACAAAATTGTTATAGACTATTAAGATTAGTTAATAACTTAATTGACATCACTAAAATAGATTCTGGATTTGTAGAACTGAATTTGCAAAATAAAAATATTGTAGAAATCATTGAGAATATAACGTTATCTACTGTTGAATATGCAGAAAGTAAGTCAAGAACAATTATATTTGATACCAATGTAGAAGAAAAAATTATGGCTTTTGATCCAGAGCAAATGGAGAGAATTATTCTAAATCTTATTTCTAATGCTGTTAAATTTACAAAACCTAATGATATAATAGAAGTTAAAATTTATGATGGATTAGATAATATTATAATTTCTGTAGAAGATACAGGTATAGGCATTCCAAAAGAAAAACAAGAAATGATTTTTGAAAGATTTAGGCAAGTTGATGATTTGTTACATAGAAGACATGAGGGAAGCGGAATAGGTTTATCTCTTATTAAATCTTTAATTGAAATGCATGGTGGTAAAATTTCAGTTAAAAGTGAATATGGAAAAGGAACAGAGTTTATTATTAAATTACCTGTTAAAACTATTACTGAAGAAGATGATATACATATAGTAAATGATTTTACAGAACAAACTAATATAGAAAAAATTCACATTGAGTTTTCAGATATATATCAATAATAGTTCATCTTAAGTTAATTTTGCTTCATACATAGTTCTATATACGTTGACATTGTTCTGTTTAAAGTATAAAATTTAAATGTGTACTAGGGGAGCCATCATGGCTGAGATGAATTTTTCAGACCCTTTGAACCTGCACTGGATAATGCCAGCGAAGGGAAGTTATAGTATAATACAAAAGTTAAATCTAAAGCTTATATAGATTTATAATTATTGGATTATAAACTCCTTTTAATGGTATGTCAAATACTGTTTGAAAGGAGTTTTTTTATGCAATTTTCACAAAGGTTATTATTAAAAGCTAAACTTATTTGGGAAGAATACCTAGAGCATCCTTTCCTCAAAATATGAATATATGTTTTTGGGATGGGTGATATAAAAAAAGAAAGTTGGTTTATTTAGATGAAAGCATTAGAAATTAATAATTTATTATTTAGATATAAGGATTCAGAGAAACTTATAATTGATAATTTATCCTTTAGCATAGATAAAAATGAATTTATTACAATTATTGCCCCCAGTGGCACAGGGAAAAGTACTCTTTTTAGGTTGATTTTAGGCTTACTAGAACCACAAAGTGGTAGTGTAAACATATCAAAAGAAGATAATAAAAACATTATAGGATATATGCCCCAAAATGATTCATTAATGCCTTGGAGAAATATCCTTGATAATACAACAGTGGGACTTGAATTAAATGGTTATAGTAAGAAAGAAGCTAGGAAAATGGCAGCTACATACTTTGAAGACTTTGGACTTAAAGGTACTGAAAAGCTTTACCCTCATGAACTATCAGGTGGTATGAGACAAAGAGCTTCCTTTTTAAGGGCTATAGTAAATAATCCTTCAATAATTTTATTAGATGAGCCATTTTCTTCTTTAG